>DASVGA010000178.1:0-4527 GCA_036379795.1 Actinomycetota bacterium
GATAGGTGGCGCGACCGTTCCCCAGTAGGTCGCATGCTCCCTCGTCCCGCACGACGACCCCCCATCGGAGCTTGTCGAGCCCGGGCGAGGTGCCTTCGTCGTCCTCGTCGGCCGAGAGCGTGCGACCGGGCACCTGCATCACCAGTGTCCGGCCGTCGACCGATGGAGCGAGGAAGCGGCTCTGAGCGGCCTCGGGCAGCAACAGGATCGTCGTGACGGCCTCGGTCACGGCGTCGTAGCGGAGCACCCGATTCACCCCTCGGTACAGGCCGGCGTCGACGGCGGGCACCGCCGGATCGCGCATCACCACGTCGACACGGAACGGAGTGCCTTCACGATCGGGAATCGCAAGAGGCTCGGTGAAGCGAAGGGTGAATCGGGCCGACGTGCCGAGCTCGACGATCTCGCCGGTCGCGGCGAGCAGGTCCGGCGCGTCGCCGGCCGGGCCAGTCGTGCTTGGGCAGCGCAGAACGTCACCCGCTGGATCCGTCGCGGCGATCGTGACCGGAGTGACCAGGGCCACCAGCAGCGCTGGTACCCACCCGCACCTCACGACGCAGGACAGTCCCGGGGCTCGAGGATCAACGGGTCGAGCCGGGGCTCGCTCGTGAAGTCGAACGCGCCGCTGAGCGGGTCGGCTCGTTCGTCGCGATCGGTCATCGGTTCGAGTCCGTGCAGATCCTCGATGAACCGGAGCACCGACGAGAACTCGTAGACGTTGTCGTCGACCGCGCCCCCATCGGGGTTGTCACCGGCACGTGTGTAGGGCGAGATGATGAGCGCGGGGGTGCGCGGCCCGAGCCCCATGACGTCGTAGTGCGGCGGCGGCACGTGGTCGTAGAAGCCGCCGAAGTCATCCCAGACCACGACCACGGCGGTGTTGGGCCACGCGTCGCTCCGCTGGATCGCGTTGAGGTACTCGACCGTCCAGTTCTCGCCCTCGCACACGTTCGTGCCCGAACCCGGGTGTTCGTTCGGGTTGCCCTCGGGAGGGATCAACCAGGAGACCGCAGGCAGCGTGTCCTGCTTGAGATCGCGCAGGATCGTCTCCGGGTCCTGCACCCTGTTCCACATCGGGCCGAAGCGAACATGCCGGATCGCCTGCAGGGCGTTCATCCACTTGTCAGGCAGGGCGTAGTACTTCCAGCTGATGTCGTGCTGCTCCAGCTGGTCAGGCAGCACCTCGATGTTGAAGCAGGTCCGCGTGCTCTCCCAGTACTCCGCGATCCTCAGCAGCGCTCCCGGCGTCGCGGTGATGTTGCGCTCCAAGCGCATGATGCGCTTCACGTCACGGGCGGTGAGGTCCTCCAAGGGGAAGCGCTGCGTGAACTCGGTGTCGTCGTCACAGTAATTCCCCTCGACGTTCGTCGTGGACTTGTTGTCGACCACGCCGTAGCTCTGCGCAGCGACCGTGTACAGGTGTTCCGGGAACGTCGGCCCGTACATCGACGTGAAGAAGTGGTCGGCGATGACGAAACGGTCGGCGTAGGCCCAGTACGCCGGCAGCGAGTCACGGTCGTACTGGGAGTATCCGGCGAGATCCTCGCCGAGCGCGATGCAGTTGAAGCCGTTCATCTTGCCCCCGTTGATCGCGAGCAATCCCGGATAGAACGCGTGGCCCAGGTCGTGTGGCTGCACGAGTGGCGCGTCGCGGAGGTCGATCGAGCCGGCATCCTGCAGGGTCGAGCAATCGAGGGTCTTGCCCGTCGTTGCTCCCTCCACGCCCGGATATCGTCCGAAGTAGTGGTCGAAGCTCCGGTTCTCCTTGATCAGGAAGATCACGTGCTCGATCGGGTTCTCGCCCTCCCCGACGACCCCCACGTCCTCGTCGGGCGGCTTCGTGTTCCCTCCCTGATGACTCGGATCGCCACTCGGCGGATCGGTGCGCCGTGCCGATGATCCCGTCTCGCCTTGGCCGGGCCAGGCGAACCAGACCAGCGCCACGATCGCCACCATGACGACCGCCACCAAGGCCCGGCGGCGGGCGACCTGACGGCTGCTGGGGCGACGCGGCCCGGCGGCGCGGATGAGGGGACCCGACGGTCGTTGCACGATGCAGCAGCTTATCGTCGGGCCAGGCGGGCGGATGCCGTGGAAGCCGGCCGACGGCCGGCCGAAACGGTCATCGGTCGAGCCATCCTCCGTCGCGATCGTGTGCATCGGCGACGATGCCTGCCGCGATCGACAGCGCGATCTGTTCGGAGGCCCGGCCGCCGAGATCGAGACCCAGCGGCGAGCGGATGCGAGCGATCTCGTGCTCCGAGAGACCCATCTCGCGGAGCTCGTCGACGTGGTGACCAACGTGGCGCCGGCTCCCCATCACGCCCACGAACCGAGCGGGGGAGCGAAGGGCCACCGCCAATGCCTCGGCGACATCCGGTGCGTCGTGATCGGTCATCACGACCACGTCGCGCGGCCCGATCTCGACACCGTCGATGCGCTCGACCGCCTCGCCGTCGGCCGGGGTGAGCCGCTCCCCGCGGGGTTCGACGAGCACGGTCGTGTAGCCGAGGAGCTCCAGGTGCCGGCGAAGCGCCCTGGCCACGTCGGTGGCCGAGACCACGACGGCCCTCGGCGGCCCGGCGAGCGGCTCGAAGTAGACCTCGATCTCGCCGAGCTCGTGGGACAGGGTGCGCGTCTCGGGCATTCCCGAAGCCGCAACCTCCGACGACGCGCTCACAGCCGCGGCGTCGAACTCAGCGCACCCGAGCGTACCGTGCACCTCCCCCCCGACGACGATCGACATCGTCGCGCCGACGCGGCACGGGGGTGACCCGTGTACCCGCACGGCCTTCGCCTCGACGGTCACCGGCGGGGATCCCTGCTCATCGATCCGCCGATGCGGCCGCTGGCCGAGGGACGGCTGAGGGTCGGTGCCGCCGACGGAGGGAGGGTGCTCGCCCGTGGCGCCACCGAGCAGCTCGATCGCGTGCGGGACCACAGCGATGATCGCGCTCAAGCCCTCGCGAACCCCGTTGGGCGATCCGGGAAGGTTGACCACGAGCGCCGACCCGAGTGTCCCCGCTACCGCCCGGGAGAGCGCAGCCATCGGGGTGTGCGCCAGGCCTTCGGTTCGCATCAGCTCGGCCAGGCCGGGAGCCTCGCGTTCGAGCACCGCACGGGTCGCCTCGGGCGTCACGTCACGCGGGCCGAATCCTGTGCCTCCGGTCGTCACGACCAGCGCGTGTTCGGCTGCCAAGGCCCGCAGGGCCTCCTCGATGGCGTCGCGTTCGTCGGGCACGACGAGCCTCGTTGCGACGTGGTACCCGGCGTCTCGCAGCATCGAATCCGCCAGCTCGCCGGATCGGTCGACCCGCGTGCCGTGCGTCACGCCGTCGGACACGGTGAGGACCGCCGTCTTCGCTCCCGCCGTCATGCTCGTCATCCTCGCAGCTCGGACGGGGCGCTGCCGCGGCCTCGCACGATCGGAGCCATGGAGGGTACGCTGGCTTGACCATGCCGACTTCCTCGACCGCCGCCGCTCCTGCCAGCGGTCCCCTCGTCGACACCTTCGGACGGATCGGCAGCGACCTGCGCATCTCGGTGACCGATCGGTGCAACTTCCGATGCACCTACTGCATGCCCGCGCAGGGGCTCGATTGGCTGCCGAAGGACGAGATCCTGACGTTCGAGGAGCTCACACGCCTGCTACGCCTGTTCGTGAAGCTCGGTGTGCGGTCGCTCAAGGTGACCGGCGGCGAGCCCACCGTCCGCGCCGACCTGCCGACCCTGGTCGGCATGTTCCGTGGAGCGGGGCCCGACCTCGATATCTCGCTCACGACCAACGGGGTGCTGCTCGAGACGCTCGCCGCTCCCCTCGCCGAAGCCGGGATCGACCGAGCCACCGTCTCGTGTGACTCGCTGTTGCGCCACCGATTCGTGGAGATGACCCGTCGCGACGCGCTCGAGAAGGTGCTGCGCGGGCTGCGAGCGGCGGAGTCGGCGGGGCTCACCCCGATCAAGATCAACTGCGTCGTGATCGGCGGAACGAACGACGACGAGGTGGTGGGGTTCGCGCGATGGGCTCGCGAGACCGCCTACGAGGTGCGGTTCATCGAGTACATGCCGCTCGACGCGCAGCACGCGTGGGAGCGCCGGAAGGTCGTGCCGGCTCGCACGGTGCTCGAGCGGATCGCCGAGGCGTTCCCGCTCGTTCCCAACGGCGAGGAAGGGCAGCCGGCAACGACCTACTCGTTCGCCGACGGGGCACCCGGACGAATCGGTGTGATCCCGAGCGTCACGGAACCCTTCTGCGACTCGTGCAACCGCATGCGCCTTACCGCCGAGGGCCAGTTCCGGAGCTGCCTGTTCTCGCTCGAGGAGACCGACCTGCGGGGTCCCATGCGCGCCGGGGTCGACGACGACGAGCTCGAGTCGGCTATCCGCACCGCCATGTGGGGCAAGTGGTCGGGTCACCGCATCAACCACGCCGATTTCGTGCAGCCCGCCCGCAGCATGTCCATGATCGGCGGTTGAGCCGGGCCCAACCTCTCGTCGGCCGGCACGGACCCGTCGACCCGAAGCGTT
>DASVGA010000179.1:0-3117 GCA_036379795.1 Actinomycetota bacterium
CGACCGCGGCCGGATCACGCTCATGCGATCGCCGAGCTCGCGCTTCGCATCAGGGACCACGAGGCCGTGAACCCCGTCGACGGCGCCCGGCTGCGGTTCCGCATCGGCATCGACTCCGGACCGGTGACCGCGGGCGTGATCGGCACCCGCACGTTCTCCTACGACCTGTGGGGCGACACCGTGAACACGGCAAGCCGCATGGAGTCGGGCGGCGTTCCGGGTGCGATCCAGATCACCGCCGCGACGCACGAGCTCGTGCGCGACGCGTTCGTGTGTGAGCCGCGCGGCATGGTGGCCGTGAAAGGGAAGCAGGAGATGCAGACCTTCCTGCTGGTCGCGCGCTCTTCCTGACGCTCGCGGAGTGCGGGAAGCATGTGAGGCCTGGGCGCGTTGGCTGTTCCGATCGGAACGAGAGAGGGAACACGACCCATGAGGATCGGCATCTTCGGCACGGGAGCAGTCGGGCGTACGCTCGGGAGCAGGTTCATCGAGCTCGGTCACGAGGTGCGGCTGGGCTCGCGCACAGCCGACAACGAGGCGGCGACCGAGTGGGCAGGGCAGGCGGGGGAGCGAGCATCGCACGGCACGTTCGCCGACGCGGCTTCCTTCGGTCAGGTGCTCGTGAACGCGACGAGCGGAAGCGCCTCGGTCGACGCGATCGGCTCAGCCGCACCGACCGACCTCGAGGGAAAGGTGCTCATCGACGTCGCGAACCCGCTCGACTTCTCGAAGGGCTTCCCGCCCACACTCTCGATCAAGGACACCGACAGCCTCGCGGAGACGATCCAGCGAGCGTTCCCTCAACTGCGGGTGGTGAAGTCACTGAACACGATGAGCGCCGACGTGATGGTCCGGCCGTCGCAGCTCGATGGCGGGCACAACGTGTTCGTGAGCGGAGACGACGCCGACGCGAAGGCCACGGTGAGGTCGCTGCTCGTTGAGATCGGGTGGCCCGCCGACGACATCGTCGACCTCGGTGACCTGTCGAGCGCGAGGGGCGCGGAGATGTTCCTGCCGCTCTGGTTGCGGCTGATGACTGCGCAGGGAAGCGCCGCCTTCAACATCAAGGTGGTCCGGTAGGGTCGAGACCATGCCGAAGCGCACGATCGCGGGCGACCTTCCCGCGCCGATGCTCGCGAAGCTGCAACCGGAGATGCCGACGGGCGAGGGGTGGACCTACGAGCCCAAGTGGGACGGCTTCCGCACGATCGTGGCGGTCGACGAGGGCGGCTCTGCCCGGCTCGCGAGCCGTGACGGGCGGCCGCTCGGGCGCTACTTCCCTGAACTGATCGAGACGGTCGAGGCCGGCGGCGACGGACCGTTCGTCGCCGACGGGGAGATCGTCCGCGTCTCCGACGGGGCGATGGACTTCGACGAGCTGCAGCTCCGGTTGCATCCGGCGGAATCGCGGGTGCGCAAGCTCGCCGGTGAGATCCCGGCGACGCTCGTGGTCTTCGATCTGCTCAGGCGTGGGGCGGACGAGCTCGCCGGCGAGCCGCTCGAGGAACGGCGGGCACGGTTGACTGCGCTCGCGGGCGACCTGGGCTGGGCGGAGGCGCCCGGTGACCTCGCGTCGATGCCCGAGGCGCCGATCGCGCTCGTCGCTCCCTGGACCGGCGATACGGCCGTTGCGCAGGCGTGGTTCGACGACGAGGACGGCCTCGGACAGGACGGGATCCTCGCGAAGCGCGCGGACCAGCCGTACCTGCCCGGCGAGCGCGGCTGGGTGAAGGTGAAGCACCGCCGCACGCTCGACGTCGTGATCGGTGGTTACCGCCTGTCGAAGACCCGCGACGGTATCGGCGCCCTGTTGCTCGGTCTCTACGACGACGCAGGAACCTTGCACTACGTGGGGCACACCTCGTCGTTCAAGGCCGCCGAGCGCCGGGCGATGCTCGGGGAGCTGCGTCAGCTCGAGGGCGGAGCGAGCTTCGAGGGAGGCCGCGCGCCCGGCGGCCCCAGCCGGTGGACGGCTGGCAAGGATCTCGAGTGGGTCACGATCGAGCCGGTGCTCGTGGCGGAGGTCACGATCGACCGCATGCAGTACGGACGGTTCCGCCACGCCGCGACGTTCGTGCGCTGGCGCGACGACCGCGATCCGGCGAGCGTGCGATTCGAACAGCTTGGCGTCGAGCCACCCGCGTGGCCCGATGCCGACGCTCCCAAGTAGTCTGTTCCAGACTAGCCCGAGCCAGCGACGATTCAGCTCTGAGCCTGCAGGGCTTCCTTGCGCTCCTGCATGCGGTTCCCGAGCTCCTCGAGCTCCTCGTCGTCGAAGACCTGCTCGACCTTCGGGAACATCTCGTCCTCTTCCTCGGAGATGTGGTGCTCCAGGTTCTCCTTCATGACCGAGAACTTGGCCATCCAGGTCTCGTCGCTCGGCTCGACGCCTTCGAGCTCACCCATGATCGTGTCGACGACGTGGTGCTCCTCGTAGCCCTCGAGGGCGAGGTCCTTCGTCTTCGGGTGCTCCTTCAGCGCCGGGTAGAAGATCTCCTCCTCGATCGCCTCGTGGATCTCGAGCTCGTGCTTGAGCGTGGCGAGACCCTCGGTGCGGGTCTTCTCGGCGCGCTCGGTGGTGTCCTCGAGGTCGGCGAGCATCTTCTTGACCTCGTCGTGGTCGGCCTTCAACAGCTTCAGCGCGTCCATCGCTTCCCCTCCCGTCAGCCGGCGCGGGATGCGCCGGATCGACCGGAGGGTTCCCCGGCGATCGGCAGGGCAAACCAGCTCAGCGGCGCTCTCGAGGCGTGCCCTTGCGCTGCGGCTTCATCGCCTCCCACTCGGCGACCTTCTTCGCCCGCGAGGGGTTCACGCGCAGCGGTTCGTCGTCCCCCTTCGGGAAGTGCGGAGGCCACGGCGCGTCGCCGAGACCGCCGGCCGCGTCGCGCTCGGCGAGCTCGAGCAAGGAGTCGAGCCGGCCCACGTGGTCATCGATGCCCGCGCCGGGATCGCCGATCTCTCGGAGCCGTTCGGGCACGGTGCGCAGGGTGAACCGCTCGGGCTCCACGTCGGCGACCTCGCTCCAGTCGAGCGGGGTCGACACACGCGCGTCGGGCATCGGCCGGATCGAGTAGGCGCTCGCCACCGTGCGGTCGCGGGCGTTCTGGTTGTAGTCGA
>DASVGA010000180.1:0-7126 GCA_036379795.1 Actinomycetota bacterium
TGCCCGAGGATCTGCCGGCTCGTGTCGCGGCGCTCGCGGTGCGCATCACGGCGGACCGGACCACCCTGCACGGACGTGTGCTCGCCGTGCAGTCGTGGCTGCGAGCGAACACCCGCTACGACCTCGACGTTGCTCGCGATCCGCCCGGAGTCGACGCCGTGGACCATTTCCTGTTCGAGACGCGCCGTGGATACTGCGAGCAGATCGCCACCTCGATGGCCGTGCTGCTCCGGTCGCTCGGCATCCCGACTCGGCTCGTGACGGGCTACGGACCCGGCGAGCGGAACCCCCTGACCGGCTACCTCGAAGTGAAGCAATCCGACGCCCATGCGTGGCTCGAGGTCTTCTACCCCGGTATCGGATGGGTGCAGTACGACCCGACGTTCGGCGTGCCGCACGCCGCGCCCGGCGTCGCCTCCCGCTTCATGGCCGGTCCGGTGTTCGCTGCGATCGGCCGGTTCGTCTCGACGGCGGTGCCCGAGTCCGTCAAGGCGGCGGCCGGTGTCGCGGTCACAGGCGTGATGCGGGCCGCGGCGTTCGCGATCGCCGCATGGCCCTACGCGATCGCCGCGATCGTGGCGGCGGCGCTGCTGATGGTGGGTGTCCGTCGCCGGCGACGACCGACCCGCCGGGCGACCCCCACCCCCGGCGAGGCGGCCTTCCTGGAGCTCGTCGGCGTGTTGCAGCCGCTCGGACATACCCGGGTTCCCTCCGAGACGCCGAGCGAGTTCCTCCTCGGCCTGCGGACCGATCGCGCCCTCGACCACGAGGTCGTCGCCGCCGCCGAGACGATCGTGCGAACGTTCGAGCAGGAACGGTTCGCACCCTCGGATCCCTCGGACGCCGACCTCGCGCGGGCCCGTGAGGCGTCGCAACGGGTGCGCGAGCTGGTGCGGCGCCGATAGTCGCGCGCGGTCGTAGACCGACGTCGTAGTCTCGAGGCATGTGTCGCAGCATCAAGACCCTGCGCAGCGCCGAGGAGCCCGCGACCGAGCAGGAGATCCGGGCCGCTGCCCTGCAGTACGTGCGCAAGGTGAGCGGGTACCGGGAGCCCTCACGCAAGAACCAGGAGGCGTTCGCGCGCGCCGTCGACGCGGTGGCTCGGGCGTCGAAGACGCTGCTCGATGACGTGAGTCCTGCCGGCACCACCGGCTGACCAGCAGCCGCTTGCCGCCCGTCGGCACCGGGCCGATACTCGCCCGGTGGACATCCCCTCGTTCCTGCGCACGTACCCACCGTTCGATGCGATCGACGAGGATCACCTGGAGCGCATCGTGCGCAGCACGCGCATCGAGTTCCATGGCGCCGGCGATGTGATCCTGCGCCAGGGAGGCGAGCCGTCCCAGGCGATGTACATGGTGCGCAAAGGTGCGGTCGAGCTCGCCGACGACGACCAGGTGATCGACCTGCTGGGCGAGGGCGAGATCTTCGGGCACACCTCGATGCTGTCCGACATGAGCCCGTCGTTCACGTGCCGGGCCCACGAGGACACGATCCTCTACCTGATCGCACTCGGCGAGGCCGAGCAGCTGCTCGGCACGCACTCCGGCCTGGCGTTCCTGTCGGCGAGCCTGCGACGCCGGCTCGTTCGGGCGCTCGACGGCCTCAATCCGCAGACGGTCGACCCGTGGCAGACGCCGGTTGGCTCGCTCGTCCGGCGTCCTCCCGTCGGACTCTCGAGCCGGGCGACCGTGCGGGAAGCGGCGGAGACCATGACCCGCGAGCGGGTGTCGTCGCTGCTGATCGACGGCGACGGCTCGCGTGGCATCGTGACCGATCGGGATCTGCGTTCGCGCGTGCTCTCGGCGGGCCTCAGTCCTGAGACCCCCGTCGGCGAGATCATGAGCTTCCCGGTGGTCACCGTGCCGAACGATCTCATGGTGGCGGAGGTGACCGCGTTGATGCTCGAGAGGGGCATGCATCACGTGCCGGTGACCGACGGCGCCGGTGCGATCCTGGGGGTGGTGACCGAGGTCGACCTGATGGCGCTCGAGCTGAAGGCGCCCTTCTCGCTCAAAGCCGACATCGAGCGAGGCAACACGCCCAACGAGGTCGTCGCTCAAGGGCGGCGCCTGCCCGAGGCCGTGGGCACGCTCGTCGAGGCCAACGTCGATCCCGTCGACGTGGGTCACGTCGTGGCCGTGATCGTCGACTCGCTGACGCGCCGGCTGCTCGAGCTCGGCATCAGGCAGTTCGGCGACCCGCCATGCCCGTGGTCGTGGCTCGCCCTGGGAAGCGAGGCACGACAGGAGCAGGCACTGCTCACCGACCAGGACAACGCGCTCGTGATCGACCCCGGCACGTCACCGCTCGAGGCCGTCGATCCCTACTTCGAACAGCTCGCCGGCTTCGTCAACCTGCACCTCGAGCGCAGCGGTATCCCCCGATGCAAGGCCGGGGTCATCGCAGCGAACGCCGAGTGGCGCCACACGCCGGCGCAGTGGCAGGAACGGTTCCGGCGGTGGATGGGGGAGGGCACATGGGTCGGGGGCGCCATGGTCGCGATCTCGTTCGACTATCGCACGGTGGCTGGGCCGCTCGAGGTGGAACCGCTCTTCGATCGCGTGATCAGAGGTGCGAGCGCCAATCGGAAGTTCATCAAGCGCATCGGGAGCACGGCCCTCGAGGCTCGGCCGCCGACCGGCTTCGTGCGTGACACGGTCATCCATCGGGGCACCGGGGCGGCCGCGGCGCTCGACATCAAGCAGGGCGGCATCACGCTGATCACGAACCTGGCTCGCACGTATTCCCTGATGAGCGGTTCGTCGGAGAACCGCACGCTCCGCCGGCTGCACGCAGCGGCCGCGTCCGGTCCGCTCTCCGGCGAGACGGTCCACGGCCTCGAGGAAGCGTTCCGCCTGCTGTGGCAGACACGGCTCGAGCACCAGGTGCAGCTGGTCCGCTCCGGCAGGAAGCCCGACGACCAAGTGGATCCCGGCACGCTGGGACCGCTCTCGCGACAGGGCCTCAAGGACGCGTTCCGCATCATCGACGCCGCGCAGGACCAGCTGGCGAACCTGCTCGGGGTCGGTCGATGAGCCAGCTGCTGCCGCCCCTCGAGCCCGAGCGAGACCGTCTCACGGCTCCCTGGCGATCCGTCGAGCTCGTGAGCCTCGACTTCGAGGCGACCGGTCTCGACCTTCGGCGGGACCGCATCATCTCGTTCGGCACGGTGCCGATCCGCCGCGGTGGTATCGAGCTCGCGGATTCCGTGTACCAGCTCGTGGATCCCGGCGATGTGGCGCCCTCTCGCGAGTCGATCACCGTGCACGGGTTGCGTACCGTCGACCTCGTGGGGGCGCCGTCGGTGCAGATGGCTCGGGCCGCGCTCCGACGCTCGATCGATCGGCGCTTCCTTGTCACCTGGTGGGCGCCGGTCGAGGCGGCGTTCCTCGACGCGCTCTTCAGCGGCGGGTCTCAGGCCTGGATGCGACGCGCGATCGACGTGCGCGATCTCGTGCTTGGCCTCGAGGGCCGCTCGGCGGCGAGGCTCACACTGGGGCAAGCCGCAGAGCGATTCGGGGTGCCGGTGGCGAGCCCACACAACGCCCTCGACGACGCGCTCGTCACTGCGCAGCTCTTCCTGGTGACGGCGACGAAGCTGGGCAGGCGTGCGGGCACCGTGCGCGACATGCAGAACCTGAAGCCGCGGTCACGCTTCCGACGACGCTGAGGCCTTGCGGGCCTTGGCCGTCGGCGCACGGTCGGTGGGCGCCGTGCTTGCCGGCCCCGTCGCCGGGAGCACCTCGACCTCGATGCCGGCGCGACGCAGGCGCCGGGCGACGCCGGCGGCGACGTCGCCCTCGACGATGCTCCGCCATCGCGGCTGTTCCGCCGACTCGATCACGACCGCTTGCACCGAGCGGGTGCGGGCCACATGCGCGATCGTGCGTACGGCTCGCCGTGTCTGCGCGACCTGCCCGTCGGCCTCGACCCCTTTGCGCTCCAGTCGCGAGATGGCGTCGCGGATCCAGCCGAGCCGTTCGTCCATCTCCGCCTTGGTGGGCATGAGCCCCGGGGCCGGAAGCCCGAACGACGAGCCGTAGATCTTCGCGATCGTGAGGACCGCGACGGGCTCGGACCCGGCGAGGGCGGCCGCTCGCGCGACCGCCCTCGATCCGAACCCTCGCCGCCCGTCCGAAGCCAGCAGCACCGCTGCGGGCGTCGTCGGCTGACGGTCCCACTTCTTCCTCTTGAACAGGATGCTCACTGGTTCGAGCTGGCCTCTTGCTTCGCCGCGTCGGCGCTCACGCGGTGGTAGAAGCTCGTGCCGAGCCGCTTGTTCTCCATCTGGCGCCAACCGTAGAGCGGGAACCAGAGCGCCAGCACGAACAGGCCGATGAAGAACAGGATGCGCTTGTCGGGCCCGACCTGGTAGTCGGCGGCGAAGTACCCACCGTAGGCCCAGACGAACAGCCACGCGACTCCGATCACCAGAGCGACCGGTGCGAAGATCGCCGGCATCCGCACCGGGCGTGCCGCGTCGGGCACCTTCGTTCGGTACAGCCAGTACCCGATCAGCGAGAGCGCCAGCGCGAACAGGTAGCCGACGTTCGAGAAGATGTAGATGTCGAGCGGGTTGCCGACGAGCAGCAGCACCAGCGAGCAGATCAGGTTGAAGAACATCGCGGTGCTCGGCACGCCGTGGCGGTTCACCTTGCCGAAGACCCTCGGCAGGATGCCGTCGCGGGAGTTCTGGAACAGCCCCCGCGCGCACCCCATCATCGCGTTCAACACCGAGAGCAGCAGCGCCGAGATCAGCGAAAGCCCGACGAACCAGCGCCAGAACTCACTCGCGCCGAACAGCTTCTGCGTGTACGCCACGAACAGCGTGCCCGGGTCGCCGAGGAAACCACCGTCATCGAGCGCGTTGAGGTCGCTCACCGACAGCACGGCGAGGATCATCACCGGCAGGCTCACGTAGACGAAGAACCCGAACAGGCCCTCGGCGGTCAGCGCGATCTTCGCGTCCTTCACCGGGTCGCGGCACTCGGCCACGTAGCAGGCCGCCGCCTCCATCGCGAGCACCGTCCAGGTGTAGATGAACGCCCAGGCCATGACGAGCGAGAAGGAGAACGTGATCCCCGTCCATCCACCCGTTGGAACGAAATCGAACGAGAGCGCGTGGCCGAAGTCCGTCTTCCCGAGGTTGAAGAACGGCATCACGATGATGAGCACGAGCGGCACGATCGAGGCGATGCCGAGCACCGTGGCGAACCGCGCGCCGAGCCGGATGCCCAGGTAACACGGCACGAACATGATGAACAGCAGCGCCGCTCCGACGATCACGTTCGTGGAGAAGACCGCCCCGCCGATCGACGGCCCGAACGGGTCGAACTCCGTGCCCGAGGGCAGTCCGAGCAGGTCGATCACGTAGACCGCCGCGATCAACACGTTGATCGGCGCGACCGCGAACCACCCGAGCCAGTAGGCCCACGAGCTGAGCCCTCCGAGGTGCGTCGAGGCCGCAGAGCCCCACGGCTTGAAGGTCTCGAACGCGTACGCCGGAAGCCCGCCCGACTTGTCGGGCATCGCGGTCGACAGTTCCGCGAGGCAGTAGCAAAGGAAGACGCCCATCGCGGTGAGAACGATGTACAGCGCGACCGAGAACGGGCCGAGCGCCGCGGTCGAGTAGCCGACGAGCCCGATCACGAGGATCGTGCCGGCCAGGCCGATGACGAAGGCCCCCCACCAGTTCGTGTCCTTGGCGAGCTGCCCGGTCTCGTCGACGAGACTGGCGTCGAACGCCGCTGTTGGATCGGACAATGCGACCCCCCCTCTCAGGGTCCGGGAGCCCGGACGGGTAGGCCGGGCGCCGTCGTACGTGGAGTGTGACCTCGGCGGCACATCGAGCGCAAGTGGTTCACCACGCTCGATGTGCACACTCGATCAGAACAGCGACAGGTACTTCTGCACCTCCCAATCGCTCACGCGGTCGTGGTACGTGTGCCACTCCCGCTGCTTCACTCTGATGTAGTAGTCGATGTAGTCCTCGTCGCGGCCGCGCCCGAAGGCTTCCCGCAGCACGTCGTCGCCCTCGAGGTTTCGGGTCGCGTCGAGCAGGTTGCCCGGCAGCATCTCGATGCCGCGCTCGCGGCGCTCTTCCTCGGTGCTCTCGTAGAGGTTGCCGAGGTTCGGATCGCCTGGGTCGATCTTGTTGTCGATGCCGTCGAGCCCGGCGGCGAGCAGGGCGGCGGCTGCCAGGTACGGGTTCGCCGACCCGTCGATCGTGCGGTCCTCGAACCGGCCGCCCTCGGGCACCCGGATCATCTGGGTTCGGTTGTTCCCGCCGTACGTGACGTAGGACGGCGACCACGTCGCGCCAGAGGTCGGCGCTCCCACGATCAGCCGCTTGTAGGAGTTCACCGAGGGCGCCGTGATCGCGATGTAGGCCTGCGCGTGCTGCAGCAGCCCGCCGAGGAAGTGGTAGGCCATCTCCGTCAACCCCAGCCCCCGGGGATCGTCGTCGGTCTCGAACAGGCTCGTGTCGGACTCCGCGTCCCACAGGCTCATATGGCAGTGCAGACCGTTGCCGGTGAGGTGGGCGAACGGCTTCGGCATGAAGGTCGCCTGCAGCCCACGCTGCTGGGCCATCGTGTGCACCATGTACCGGAAGAAGATCACCCGGTCGGCGGTCGTCACGGCGTCGTCGAAGCGGAAGTTGGACTCGAACTGCCCGTTGGCGTCCTCGTGATCGTTCGCGTAGTTGTCCCATCCGAGCTGGTTCTGATACGTGGACAGCGTCGAGATGAAGTCGAACTGCCGCGTGAGCGCCTTCATGTCGTAGCAGGGGCGCTCGAGGGTGTCGAGCGGGTCCGCCACCTGCAGGCGACCTTGGTCGTCCTGCGTCGTGAGGAAGAACTCGCACTCCATGCCGATCTTGAACACCAGGCCGCGTTCAGCCGCCCGGGCCATCTGCCGCTTGAGGATCGTGCGGGGGCAGTAGGGCCACGGCTCGCCCTCGACGTAGACGTCGCACGCGAACCGCGCGAGGTTGGGCTGCCAGGGCACCGGGGTGAAGCTCGCCGGGTCGGGCATCGCGGCGATGTCGGGATCGTTGGGCCCCTGGCCCAGTTCGCCCGTGGCGAACCCGGCGAACCCGGCGCCATCGCGGAACATGTCCTCC
>DASVGA010000181.1:0-3681 GCA_036379795.1 Actinomycetota bacterium
TGGGCGTGCCCGCCTCGCTACGCTCTCACCGATGTCTCCGCTGCGCCGCGTCGACGTGCTGTTCGTATCGACCGAGCTCGCGGTGGGCGGCGCCGAGCATCAGGTGATGGAACTCGCGGTGCGGCTCGCCGGCCGGGGTTGGATCGTTGCCATGGTCAGCCTGAAGCCACCGCGCACCGCGCTCGACCGACTGGAACGCGCGGGGATCGAGGTTCAGCATCTCGGTCTCGATCGTGCGGGGCGGCTTCCTCTGGCGCTGTTCCGGTTGCGTGGCATGGTTCGACGACTCCGGCCTCGGCTGGTGCACTCGCACATGGTCCACGCCAACTTGCTCGCCAGGGCCGCCCGTATCGGATCGCGCACGCTGCCCCTTCTGGTCAACACCTCGCACAACGACGGCGAGGAGGGCGCGGGGCGCCGGGTCGTCATGCGCACCACGGATCGCCTGGCAGACGTCACCACGCACGTATCGGAGTCGGTGCTGCATCGATACGTCGATCGAGGGATCGTGTCGGCAGACCGCGCGAAGTGGATCCCCAACGGTGTGGACCTCGATCGGTTCCGGCGCTCGGAAGAGGATCGGGTGCGTGTTCGTACCGCACTCGGCATCGCCGACGACGCGTTCGTCTGGCTCGCGGTCGGCGGACTGAGACCGGTCAAGCGCCACGACCTGCTCGTGCGGGCGTTCGGTTCGCTCGACCCGGAGACGGCCCTCCTCGTCGCCGGAGAAGGGGAGGAACGAGCCCGGCTCGAGGCCCTCCTCGCCGCGTCACCAGCAGCCGAACGGATCTCGCTGCTCGGCGTCCGGGACGATCCCGAAGCCTTGATGAGGGCAGCCGACGGTTTCGTCCTGTGCTCCGACAGCGAGGCGCTTCCGCTCGTGCTCGCCGAGGCTGCCGCGAGCGGGCTACCGATCGTGGCGACGGACGTCGGTGGCTGTTCTGAGCTCGTCGACGACGGGGTGAGCGGAGTGCTCGTGCCTTCCGGCGACGCCGCAGTCCTCGCGAAGGCGATGGGATCGGTGATGCGTCGCTCGAGCGATGAGCGGCTGGCGATGGGGCGAGCGGGCCGCAACCTGATGCGCGCACGATTCGACATCGAGCAGATCGTGCTGCAGTGGGAACGCCTCTATGAATCGCTCGGCGTGGCTTCGTCGACGCCCCTCAGCGGAGCAGCCCCGGTGGACGGTGGCTAGCGTGGGCTCCGAGCTCGGCCCGAAGGTGTTCGGCATCGGCTTCCACAAGACGGGCACCACGTCGCTGCGTCTCGCGCTCGAGGAGCTGGGCTACCGCGTGACCGGGCCGAACGGCGTGCATCGCAAGGGCATGAACACGGCCATGGCGCTGGCGATCGCCCACGACCTGCTCCCGCGCTTCGACGCCTTCCAAGATAACCCCTGGGCCAACCTGTTCCGCGAGATGGACGGTGAGGCGCCGGGAAGCCGCTTCGTGCTGACCGTGCGCCCAGAGGAAGCGTGGCTGC
Organism: Actinomycetota bacterium; assembly: GCA_036379795.1. Lineage (GTDB taxonomy): Bacteria > Actinomycetota > UBA4738 > UBA4738 > HRBIN12 > JAOUEA01. Next base: position 1,483 of record DASVGA010000181.1, read on the forward strand.
GCAGCGTGGTCGGACACTTCGGTCCACGCAGCACGCCGATGCGTGAGTGGATCTACGGAGCGGGATTCGGCTCACCGATCGGCAACGAGGAGCTGTACGCGGAGCGCTATCGCAGGCACAACCGGGAGGTCCTGGAGCATTTCGCCGAGCGGCCCGACGACCTGCTCGTCATGGACATCACCGAGGGCGATGGGTGGGCCGAGCTGTGTCCGTTCCTCGGCAGACCCGTGCCCGACGCACCGTTCCCGCACTCGAACTCCGCATCGGCCCGATCCACGGCCGGTCCGCTCCGACGCGCCCGGTGGCGGGTTCGGTGGGCGACGCGGCGGCTGCGCAGGTGAGTCAGCCCACTCATCGAACGTTCGGCGTGCTGGTGACCTACCGGCGGCCCGACGATCTCGACCGATCACTCGACGCGATCGCGAGCCAGTCGGTCCGATTCGACGATCTGGTGGTCGTCGATAACGATCCGAGCGAACGATCCCAGCAGATCGTCGAGCGCCATCGAAAGCGCCTCGGGCCGACCCGCAGCATCGACTCGCCCACGAATCTCGGACCCGCGGGCGGGCGGTCGATCGGTGCTCGCGAGATCTTCGCGAAGGCGAACGATACCGACTGGATCGTCTTCCTCGATGACGACGACCCACTTCCGTCCTCCGACTCCGTCGAACGGCTGATCGCTGCGGCGGAGCGGCAGCGTGGCATCGATCCGGCATCAGCAGGGGTCGGGCTCCGCGGCGCCAGGCTCGACCGGTGGACGGGCCGGCTCGTGCCCGTCGACGGGCGTGGCACGGTGAGGGTGGACCACCTCCACGGCAACTTCCTCCCTTGTTACGCGGTCGGGGCCCTGAGACGTGTGGGCACATTCGACCCCCGGTTGTTCTTCGGCTTCGAGGAGCTCGATCTCGGTCTGCGTCTGCGCAGAGCGGGTTACACGCTCTACGCAGACGCGGACCTGCTCGCCGAGGTCGCGGCTGCTATGGGCGCGTCGAGGGAGCGTTCCCTGCCGGACCTGCGGCTCGGCATACCGTCGATCCGTCGCTACTACTCGCTCCGCAACCTGCTGGTGGTGCTCGGTCGCGAGCGGATGTACCCACAAGCCGTCGGCTGGGCGTTGGTCGCAGGGATCCTGAAGCCGATGGCATGGCTGGTGGTCCGCCCGTCCCTCGCCCGGAGTCATCTGCGCCTCAACATGACGGCGATCGTTGACGCCATCCGGAGCCGGCTCGGTCCTCGGACCTGGAACGAGCGAGCGGAGGTCGTGGAGCGTTGAAGCCCCCGATCATGATCGTCGGATGCGGCCGTTCGGGTACGACGCTGCTGTACCGCATGCTCTGCTGCCACCCTGACCTCGCTTGGTTCTCGAACGTCACCGACCGCTGGCCTTCGCTGCCCGCGTTGGCGGCGCTCTCCAACGCATACCCGAAGGCGGCCTCGTGGGGTGTCGACCTGAAGCTGATCCCGATCCCGTCGGAGGGCTACTCCTTCTGGAACATGCTGAACCGCCTGGACGATCTCCCTGTCGATGAGCCTCTGACCGAGCGCGACGCCAGCGACCGGGCGAGAGCTGCGGCGGCGGCGCGGATCGGCGCGGTCATGCGTTTCCAACGCAAGCTCCGGTTCGTCAACAAGGCAACTCGGAACGTCCGCCGGATCCGCTATGTGGACGCCCTGCTCGACGACCCAGTGTTCGTCAACGTGGTGCGTGACCCTCGAGCCACCGTGGCCTCGCTGCTGCAGGTTGCCTTCTGGCCGGAGATCGTCGTGTGGTGCGAAGGCAACGTGACGCCCCGAGAGTGGGTCAGCGCCGGCAGAGACGAGACGGAACTCGCCGCACGCTTGTGGGTGGCTGACATCGACCGCTCGCTCGCCGATCGCGAAGCGATCGCAGCCGACCGCATCGCCGACGTGCGGTACGAAGAGCTCACGGGTGACCCGCTCGGCGTCGTCGGCGCCCTTTCCGGAAGGCTCGGCCTCCCGATGAGCGGGCGATCCGTGAGGTCGTGGAGGGCCTTCGGCATCGCTGACCGGAACGAAGCATCTCGAACGGGCCTCACGAACGCGCAGCTCGACACGATCACGAGGGTCGCGGGACCCGTCGCCGAGCGCATCGGATACACGTGGTGACGGAGCGAGGTGCGCGCCCGTCGTGAGCCGGTTGCGGGTGCCGTCCCGCCTGTGGAGACCCCCTCGGGAAGC
>DASVGA010000182.1:0-2598 GCA_036379795.1 Actinomycetota bacterium
GCTCTCGGGCGGGCAGCGACAGCGGGTCGTCATCGCGGGAGCGTTGGTGCTGGATCCCCATGTCATCGTGGCGGACGAGCCCGTCTCGAACCTCGATGCATCTGTGCGGGGAGAGATCCTCGAACTGCTGATGAAGCTTCGGGCCGAGTTCAAGATCTCGATCATCATCGTCACGCACGACCTCGGGCTCGCCTGGACGGTCGCCGATCGCGTCGCGATCATGTACCTCGGCCGCATCGTCGAGATCGGTCCGGCCGAGCGTGTGCTCCTGAAGCCCGAGCACCCCTATACGAAGGCGCTCCTCGACGTGGTTCCCGAGGCCGGCGGGCTCGACCGGCCCATCCTCACGGGTGAGCCTCCCGATCCGACCCGCATCCCCGAGGGGTGCCGCTTCCACCCTCGGTGTCCCGTGGTGGTCTCCGGCCGCGCCGCGGAACTCGGGATCGAGTCGCGATGCCGTGGCGAAGACCTCGCGCTACGCGAACTCGCGCCCGAGCACGAGGCCGCTTGCTACGAGGCGTTCGCGAGGCACGAGGGGACCGTTACGACGAGCTGAACCGGCGGGCGAGTCCGCTCGTCGATCAGGAAGCGCTGGCGCTCGCGGGATCATCGGGGTTCGGGCTCTCTGCGTCGCCGCCCTTGAGCACCCCGAGGATCGCCTCCATCTCGCTGTCGGAGACCCGCGCGTCACGAGCGACGCCCTCGGTGTTGCTCGCACGCACCGTGGCGAGCAGGGTCCGCAGGTTGGACTCGGCCATCTCCGCTCTGTTCTCGAGCTCGCGGACCTTCTCCGCGAGCGCTCGGGCGCGGCCTTCGGCCTCGTCACGCGCCTGGCGGGACACGCTCGTCTCCTCTCGGGCCGAGCGCAGGGCCGCCCGTAGCTCAGCAGCTTCGCGTCCGAGATCGACGAGGCGATCGACGACCGCTCGCCCGAAGTCCGAGTAGCGAGACGCGCCTGGTGATGACGCGCCGGCTCGCGACGCAGGCCCCTGCCGCGGCTGCCTCGCCTTGCGCGGGCGACGCCCGATCGATTCCTTCTCGGCGGCATCGACGGGTGCGCTGCTGAGCAGCCGATACGATCCCTGAGCGGGCTCGAGGCGCTTGCGGGCGATCAGGGCGCGGACCGCGCGGGCCGTGGAAAGCGCGTCGGGGAACCCGAGCTCGCGTCCGATCTCCGCCGGGGTGACCGTCATCACGTCGCCGACCTGCGTGCGCTCGGCCGCGGCGACGAGGAACGCGTTCACCCGGTCCAGGCTCTGCTCGTTCACGCCGCAATCATGCCCGAGATGCCCGCCCGCGACCAGTCGCCCTCGGCGCAACGCCCTCAGCCGAGGCCGGTAGTCTGCGGTACATGACCGCACGGAGCCCGTCGACGGCCCCGGCGCCGCTCGACGGCGTGCGGGTCATCGATCTCTCACGGGTACTCGCCGGACCCCTCGCGACGCAGACCCTCGGCGATCTCGGAGCCGATGTGGTGAAGATCGAACGCCCGGGGGAAGGCGACGACACACGGCACTGGGGCCCACCGTTCGCGGGTGACGACGCGGCGTACTTCCTGGCGCTCAACCGGAACAAGCGATCGGTCGCGATCGACCTCAAGACGGCCGGGGGGGTCGATGCGGTGCGGCGCCTCGCCGCCGGAGCCGACGTGCTCATCGAGAACTTCCGGCCTGGACTGATGCGGGAGCTCGGGCTCGACCTCGGCGAGCTGCGACGAGCGAACCCGCACCTGGTCACGTGTTCGCTGACCGCGTTCGGCGACGAAGCGTCCGAGGGAGCGTCGCGACCCGGCTACGACATCATCGTGCAGGCGCTCTGCGGCCTCATGAGCGTGACGGGCGAGCCGGGCGGGGAGCCCGTCAAGGCCGGGGTCGCGCTGCTCGACGTCATCACGGGCCTGTACGCGACGATCGGCATCGTCGCCGCCCTCGCCGAGCGATCGAGCACCGGGATCGGACGTCACGTGAGCGTCTCCCTGTTCGATGCGAGCGTGGCGGCCATGGTGAACCAGGCTGCGAACACCCTCATCGGAGGCATCGTGCCGGCCGCGCTCGGCACTGCACACCCCAATATCGTTCCGTACCAGGCGTTCCAAGCCTCCGATCGGAGCTTCATCATCGCCGGCGGCAACGATCGCCTCTTCCGGCGGGTGTGCGAGATCGTAGGCCACCGGGAGTGGGCCGACGACGAGCGGTTCGCGACGAACGAGGCACGTGTCGAGCACCGAGACGTGCTCATCGCACTGCTCTCGGCCGAGCTGTCGACCCGAACGGCTGCCGAATGGATCGAGGAGCTGGAGGCCGCGTCGGTGCCGTGTTCCCCGATCCGCACGATGGCGGAGGTCTTCGCCTCAGCCGAGGGTGCCGCGCTCGTGGAGGAGGTCGCCGACCCCGGTCGCGGTGAGACGCTGCGGCTGGTCGCGAACCCGCTGCGATTCGACGGGGAGCGACTCGCGACCCGGCTCGTTCCACCCGCGCTCGGCGAGCACGATCGTGAGGTGCTCGACCCATGACCGACGCCTCGTTCCTCGCCGGGGCCTGGACCGAGGCGCTGGGCCGTTGGGCGATACCGCCGGCGATCCTCGACGCCGCGCCCGAG
>DASVGA010000183.1:0-2744 GCA_036379795.1 Actinomycetota bacterium
CAGGTCGCCCTGCTGGGCGTCGCCGTCGAGAGCAGCGAGCACCTGGCCCGGGGCGGTCGAGTCCAGGATGACCAGCGGAACGCCCGCGGTCTGCGCGATGACCTCGGGAGCCAGCGACGAGCCGCCCATGCCCGCGAGGACCACCCGCGTCACTCCGCGGCTGACCAACTCCGCACGCAACGCCTCGATCTCGGGAACGAGGGGCTGGGAGGTGGTCACCGCCTCGACCCAGCCGAGTCGCTGAGCCGCCTCCGACTCGGCGGCGGCCCCCCACAGCGAGGAGTCTCCCGCCGTGATGCCCGACGCGACGAGATCGGCGATGAGACCGGGCAGTGTCGCATGCGCGACGGACTTGACGTGCCCGGTCAGGTGGATGTCGAACGTCATCGGGCCGGCTGCGCAGCCTCGAGTGCGGCCTTGACCGTCGCCTGCAGCTCGTGCCACGAGGTGACGAACTTCTCGACGCCCTCGTCCTCGAGCACCTGCGTGACATCGTCGAAGTCCACGCCCACCGCCGCGAGCCGGGCGAACACATCGCGGGCGCCTGCATAGGCGCCGGTCACGGTGTCGCCGGCGATCACGCCGTGGTCGAAGGTCGCCTCGAGGGTCTTCTCCGGCATCGTGTTGACCGTTCCGGGGGCCACGAGCTCCGTGACGTACAGAGTGTCGGGCAGCGCAGGGTCCTTGACGCCGGTCGAGGCCCACAGCGGGCGCTGCACGTTGGCTCCGGCGGCGGTCAGAGCCGTGGCGCGCTCGCTGGCGAACTCCTTCTCGAACAGCTCGTACGCGAGCCGCGCATTCGCGACGCCGGCGAGGCTCTTGAGCCCCTCGGCCTCCTCGGTGCCGATGGCGGAGAGGCGCTTGTCGACTTCGGTGTCCACGCGCGACACGAAGAACGACGCGACCGAGTGGATCTGCGACAGATCGTGTCCGGCATCCTTGGCCTTCTCGAGACCCGCGAGGTACGCGTCGATGACCGCGGCGTAGCGCTCCAGACTGAAGATGAGCGTGACGTTGACCGAGATGCCCGCGCCGATGGTCTCGGTGATCGCCGGCAGACCCGCCTTGGTCGCGGGGATCTTGATGAGCGTGTTCGGTCGGTCGACCTTGGCCCACAGCTCCTGGGCCTGAGCGACCGTCGCCTCGGTGTCGTGCGCGAGGTCGGGTGACACCTCGATGGATACGCGTCCGTCCACGCCGCCCGTGGCGTCGTAGACGGGACGGAACACGTCGGCGGCAGCCCGCACATCGTCCGTGGTGATCTCGAAGATCGCCTCGTCGGCTGATGCGCCGTGTCCGGCGAGCACTCCGACCTGACCGGTGTACGCGGCCGAGCCCGAGCCGATCGCTCCGGCGAAGATCGTCGGATTCGTCGTGACGCCCGACACGTTGCGCGTGGCGATCAGATCGGCGAGGTTGCCGGTGACGATCCGGTCGCGCGACAGGTCATCGAGCCAGATGCTCACGCCCTCGGCGACGAGGTGTGCGGTGGGGGTGGTCATGAGTTCTCCTTCAGGCTTTCGCGGGCCGCTTCGACGACGGCTTCGGCGGTGACGCCGAACTTCTGGAACAGGGTCTTGTAGTCCGCCGACGCACCGAAGTGCTCGATCGAGACACTGCGCCCCCGGTCGCCGACGATGTGGCGCCACGGCATCGCGATGCCGGCCTCGACGGATACCCGGGCGGTGACCGCTGCGGGCAGCACCGACTCGCGGTAGGCCGCATCCTGCTCGTCGAACCACTCCAGCGACGGCGCCGACACCACTCGGGCGTTCACGCCCTCCGTGGCCAGCGTCTCGCGGGCCGTGACCGCGAGCTGCACCTCGGAACCGGTCGCGATGAGGATGACGTCCGGAGCGCCGCCGGGCGCTTCGGCGAGGATGTAGGCCCCCCGGACGGCGCCCGAGGCGGACGCGAGGGTGTCGCCCGATGCGGCGCCGTCTCCGCGCTCGAACACGGGGATGTTCTGGCGCGTGAGCGCGATGCCGGTGGGTCCCGCATGACGGCGCAGCATCTCCAGCCAGACCACGGCCGTCTCGGCAGCGTCACCCGGCCTCACGACGGTGAAGTTCGGAATGGCGCGCAGAGCGGCCAGCTGCTCGATGGGCTGGTGCGTCGGGCCGTCCTCGCCGAGGGCGACCGAGTCGTGGGTCCACACGAAGATCGACGGGATGTTCATGAGCGCCGCGAGACGGACCGCGGGACGCATGTAGTCGCTGAAGATCAGGAACGTTCCGCCGAACGCGCGCGTCGGACCGTGCAGCACGATGCCGTTGATGATCGAGCCCATCGCGTGCTCGCGGATGCCGAAGTGCAGCACGCGGCCGAACGGGTTCCCTGTCCACTCGTGGGTCGAGCGCTCCGACGGCACGAACGACGCGGCGTTCTTGATCGTCGTGAGGTTCGACTCGGCGAGGTCGGCGGAGCCACCCCACAGCTCGGGAAGCTCGGCGGCGAGGGCGTTGATGACCGTGCCGGATGCGGCGCGGGTCGAGACGTCCTTGCCGGCCTCGAACACGGGGAGCGCATCGGCGATGCCCTCGGGCAGCTCGTGGGCGTTCACGCGGTCCCAGAGCGCCTTGCGCTCGGGGTTCGCGGCGGCCCACGCGTCGAACGCGGTCTGCCACTCGGCCTTCTCGCCCGCGGCCCGGTCCGACAGCGAACGGGTGTGCGCGAGCACGTCGTCGGGAACCACGAACGTCTCGTCGGGGTCCCAGCCGAGCACCTTCTTGGTGGCCGAGAGC
>DASVGA010000184.1:0-3787 GCA_036379795.1 Actinomycetota bacterium
CGAACCCCACCTCCGCGACGGCGCTCAGGGCGGTCAGGTCGTCGTCGGGGTCCACGATGCGCACGAGGGCGCCCTCCGGTGACTCGGCGGGCAGGAACCGCTCGACGGACAGGGCCATGAGTGGATGCCGCACGACGTGCATGCCGTCGTCGGAAGCGGCCGAGCTGACCTCGGGTGTGAGCTCGTCTATCCACTCGAGCGCCTCGGGCTGGGCGAGCTCACGCTGGCGACGACGAACCGCCCGTACGGCCCCGCCATCGATCTGCGCCTCGCCCGGTGAGGGCCGGGCGTAGTAGCGCCAGCCGTGCCCGTCGTTGAGGAACAGCGTGAAGGGGCCGATCGTCTCGGCACGCGCGCCCGTCCTGGGCGCGGCGTCGAGGTAGGCATCGATGCTCCGGAGCAGGTCGACGTCGACGGGCGGGTGGGCGGCCATATGGCCGCGCAGACTACCGTGCCGTGTCGGCGGGGGGGATCCGAGACCGGACGTTCCGGCGGGCTTCCGACCTAGGTCGAAGGGCTCGAAGTTGGCTCCCCCGCACGGGAAGGGGCTGTTCGCAAGCCCTAGACCCCGTGTAGCGTACGTCTGGAACCGTTCCCGCGGCCCGAACCGCGCCGCGCATCGGTCAACCGGAGAAGAGAGGCTTCCCATGACCCGTTACCTCTGTGCCCATCCCGGTCACGAGCGCAAGGGCCGCGCCCACGCGGTCGACGTCACCGCGCAGGTGCGGCTCGAACGTGAGTTCCTGCCGCGTGAGTCCGCGTACCTCGCCTCGACCGACGAGGTCATCGCTCGCGTGACCCGGCTCCGGACCGACGATCCGCTCGAGCGCGTTGCACAGGTCCGGCGCATCCTGTCCGGTACGACCGCGCCCATCGACGCCCCGGTCGTGCTCGCGGCCCGCTCGGGTGCCGAGCCTGCCGGTCGCGTGCCGGGCCTCTACGAGATGGACGAGCTTCGCCGCAGCGAGCCCACGATCGCCACGCTCCTGGACCGGCGACTCGACGCCACCCCCGGTGTCGACGACGTGGTCGTGCTGTCCGACGCCGAGCCTGGTCCCGTGGTGGGAGCGACGGCGACCTCCAGCGAGACCATGACCGCCACCCAGCTCGAGCAGGTGCAGCGAGCGAGGATGCTGCCGCAAGGGGTCTTCCCCGTGATGGAGCTTTCGACCCGCATCGCGGAAGCCTCCCCCGACGAGGACTCGATCATCGAGGCGATCCGCACGACCCCGGCGATGGGTCCTTCGCTCGCCGAGCGCACGGGGCCCTGGCGCGTGGTGATCGAGTGTCCGACCCCGGTCGGGGACCCACCGCTGCAGCACCGCGTCGTCTTCACCGGCCTCGGCCGCGAGGAACCCGCCGACGTGCTCGGCACGCCGGCGGTCGGCTGGGACCTCGCCCTCGAGGACGCCGCGACCGTCGACCTCGCTCCGCCCACTCCGAGCCTGCGTGCGGAGCGGCGCTTGCGGTTCACCCTCGTGGCGGAGGTGGTGACCGTGGGGATCGTGGCGGTGCTCGCGTGGGCCTCGGGTGCGCTGGCGCATGCTGTGCGCGAGACGCCGGGATGGCTGGGGTTCGCGGTCACGATGGCGATCGCGGCGATGGCGATCGGTCTCATCAGCCTGTCCGGGCGCAGCGATGCCGAAGGCAACTCCAACGACACGTTCGTGCTGCGCCGCTACTACGCGAGCCGCATGCAGCTCTTCTCGGTCTCGGCCATGATCTCGCTCGGCATCTTCACGCTGGCGCTCGCCTCGGCGATCGTGCCGCCGATCCTCGATGCCGACCCGCCCGTCCCCGCGCCGACGGTAACCTTCGCCGCGGGAAGCCGGGTCGTGACCGCGACCGTGCAGGTCGATGCGACCGACATCGCGACCGACGATCTCGTGACCGTCGAGATGCGCCAGTACTCGGCCGAAGGTGCGCAGGGCGTGCTGATCGGGCGTGTCACCGCCAGCGGTGACTCCGCCGGACGGGTACCGGTGAGTGAATCGGTCGCGCTCGATCGGGGAGCTCGATACATGAGCGTGCTGGTCTCCGTCGGCGACCGATCGATCGGCACCTGTTCGCCGCTGAGCACGGCCGGCGCCGGCTGCACGATCCTGTCGGTTCCGCCGCTCGGCGCGGGCGTGATCCGCTTCGTGCCGGCTGAGTCCACCGACGTGCTCCTCGCCGAGACCGTTCCGACCACGAGCCCGACGATCGCTCCGAGCGTGACGGTGGCCCCCACGGCCACGATCTCGCCGACGATCTCCCCGAGCCCGACCCTTCCGTAACGCCGCACCTCGAACGGTCCGAGCTCAGCCGTTCGGCGTAGAACATCTCGGCCGTGTTCCCGATGCGGCGCGCTCGCTCCGGTGGCAGTGTCGAGGTATGCGGCGCGAGGGGAGGGAAGCGGTCATCGATCTGGCGCGTGACGTCCTCGCGCTCGATGGCTCCATGCACGCCGGAGAGGTCGTCGACCGACTCCCCGTCGGAAGCGGGTGGCGTTTCGAGCCGGACTGGGATGGTCTGGGCGTGATCGCCCGGTTCGGGCCGGGGGCGGAACCCGACCGGCTCGTGTCGGAGCGTGGTCGGAGCTTCGATCGGTTCTTCCCGGAGATCGTGCAGACGATACGAGAGGTGCCCGTCGACGCGATGCTGGTTCGAGGGTCGCTCATCGTCGTCGGCAACACCGGTATCGACCACGATCTCGTCCGCAGGCGACTGCATCCCTCGCAGAAGCGAGTGACGGCGCTGGCGCGAGCGACGCCGGCCACCCTCGTGCTCACCGACGTCGCGGTGACGGGACCCGAGGAGCTGCAGGCGGCGCCGATCGACGATCGCCGCCGTGGGCTCGAACGGTTCGCGTCCCTCGCGTCGGTCGAGATCGCCCCGTCGCGGCTCCGCCGAACGCCGCAGGACCGCGCGTTGCTGTTGACGCCGCAGACCTTCGACCGCCGAGTGGCGCGCGCGTGGCTCCTGGATCGTGACGCCACCGGACGCGACGGCGTGATCGCTCGCCACGCCGACGGCCGGCGTTGGCTGCGGGTGCGCCGGCTCCGCACCGCCACCTGCGTCGTGACCGGGTTCCGACGCACAGCCTCGGGAGAGGTCGGCGCGGTGCGCCTCGGCATGTACGACGGTGGCACGCTCGTCGACGTGGGCAGGACCGTCGCCTTCAGACGGGCGCCCGCGCGCAGGCACATGGCCGGAGTGTTGAAGACGGTTGCTCCTGTCGCGGTGACCCTGTCGCCGCTGCGGTCGACGTGGGTCGGCGTGCCGCCGGCGCTCGTGTGCGAGGTGCGATTCGAGCGTCTACGCGGCACGCGGTTCCGTCAGGCGGCCACGTTCGTGCGATGGCTGCCGGACCACGATCCGCTCACGTGCACGACGGAGCAGCTGGCCCGCTGAGCGTCGTCATCGTCCCGGTACCGGGTGTTACGCGGCGAAGCTCAGGTCGTGCGGTCAACCTTCCGATGGTAGGCGGAACGTGTCCCACGACGGTCCGATCCCGCTCGATCTCGACCTCGAGGTCAGGCGCCTGTTCCAGGCGTCGCCCGAGGCCCTGTTCGTCGTGCGCGCCGGGCGCATCGAGGGGGTCAACGCCCGGCTCGTCGACCTGCTCGGCTCCGACCCGACCGGCGCCGCAGTCCGCGACCTGATCCCGGAATGGCGCGACGACCCAAGCGCCGCGGTGCCGTACGAGGCCGCGCTCATGTGCCCGGACGGGGACCCGTTCCCGGTCGAGATCCGCGTTGGCCCCGCCAACGATGGAGCCATGGTGGTCTCGGTGCGTGACGCCCGC
>DASVGA010000185.1:0-5727 GCA_036379795.1 Actinomycetota bacterium
CGGCCCGATCAGCGACAACGCCCAGGGCATCGCGGAGATGTCGGGCGAGTTCGAGGGCCGGCCCGCCGAGATCCTGGGCGGGCTCGACGCCGTCGGCAACTCGACCAAGGCGATCACCAAGGGCATGGCGATCGCGACGGCGGTGATCGCGGCGACCTCACTGTTCGGCTCGTTCGAGGAAGCGTTGAAGGATGCCGGCTTCGCCTTCGAAGGGATCCGCATCGACCGCCCCGATGTGCTCGTGGGGCTGCTGGCCGGCGGCACGATCTCGTTCCTGTTCAGCTCGCTCGCGATCCGCGCGGTCGGGCGCGCCGCCGCGCAGGTGGTGGTGGAGGTGCGCAACCAGTTCCGCGACAACCCGGGCATCATGGACTACTCGGTCAAGCCCGACTACGCGCGCGTCGTGGACATCTGCACCAAGACGTCGCTGCGCGAGCTGCTCACCCCGGGCCTGCTGGCCGTCCTGTCGCCGATCATCGCCGGCTTCCTGCTGAAGGAGGAAGCCCTCGGGGGATTCCTGGCCGGGGCGATCGTCACCGGGCTGTTGATGGCCGTGATGCTGTCGAACTCGGGCGGCGCGTGGGACAACGCGAAGAAGTACATCGAGGAAGGCAACTACGGCGGCAAGGGGTCCGACGCGCACAAGGCCGCGGTCATCGGCGACACGGTGGGTGACCCGTTCAAGGACACGGCCGGCCCGGCGCTGAACCCACTGATCAAGGTGATGAACCTCGTCGCGTTGCTCATCGCGCCGCTCGTGGTGCAGTACGCCGACGAGACGGCGGTGCGCATCACGATCGGGTTGGTGGCGGCCGTCATCCTCGGAGGTGCGATCTACGTGTCGAAGGCTCGCAAGTCCGAGCTCGACGCGGCCGCCGAGTTCGCGGAGAAGTCCGCCGCGACCGTCTGAGGCTGCCGAGCGGAGCTCGATCGCGAGATGCCATTCCGGCGGTGGCTCGACCGGCTCACCGAGAGCGATGAGTCGCGGCTGGATTCGGAGACGAGCGAGTGGGCGTCGTCGGTCGCGGGCAGCGTGCGACTGGGTGAGGCCCCGTTGCGAACGCGCGTGAAGATCGCCGGGGTCATCAGACGCATCACCGTGCTGCCGATGACCGGGCATGAGTCGCTCGAGGCGTTGGTGACCGACGGCACCGGCGAGGCCGTCGTGGTCTTCATGGGGCGCCGCGACATCGGCGGGTTCTCCCTCGGCACCAAGGTCGTGGTCGAAGGGGTGCTCGGAGAGCAGCGCGGAGGCGGCCCACCGAAGATGATCAACCCGCGACTCGAGTTCAGCGCCTGAGCGCAGGGGCCGAGGTCGGTGAGCCGGCCGCCGACCGACTATCGTCGGGAGTCGATGCGAACCGCGAGCCCTCCCGACCGACCCGATCGCCACGACCTGGTGATCGGGCCGTCACGTCGGGCGTGGCCGCGGCCTTCGGTCCCACGACGAACGGTGGCGGGCTACAGCGTCGCCGTGGTCGGCATCGCGGTCATCGTCACCGGGGCCTCCCACGTTCGTCCCCACGTGGACCCCGTCGCATCCGGATTCGGATTCCTCGTGCTCGTCGTCGCCTGCGTCGGTCTCGGCGGCATGGGGCCCGGCATCGTCGCCTCGGTGCTCAGCTTCGCGGCCTTCAACTTCTACTTCCTGCCCCCCTACGAGACGTTCGCGATCGCGAAGGCGCACGACGTCTACGTGCTCTTCGTCTTCCTCGGGCTCTCGGTGCTCATCTCGGTGCTGGTCGCCAGGGCGGATACGCGCGCCCGCATCGCTGAGGCTCGGGCAGAGGAGCTCCGACGCCAGCAGGATCTCAGTCGCGTGCTCGTCGAACCCCAGCCGCCCGAGCGGCCCTATGAAGGCGTGTTGCGGGTCGTGGTGGCCACGTTCGGCTTCCTCGACGGCGCGCTCTACGTGCAGGAAGCGCCCGACATCGGGCTCGTCGAGCACGCGACGGTCGGCGGCGACCCGGGCACGGTGCCGCCGACGAGCGGCGCCGGCGTCGAGCGACTGGCCTTGAACGTCGGACGCCGGAACCTCGGGCTGTTGGTGCTGCGCGGCGTGCGTGCCCCGTTGACGCCGTCGGAGCACCGCATCCTCGAGGCGTTCGGGAACCAGCTGGCGTTGCTGCTCGAGCGCGACCGAGCGGTGCGTGCGGCCGCCGGGGCGACCTCGCCGCACTGACTACTCGACCGCGGTCGCGCCGTCGATCGAGTCCGGGGGTGGCACACCGCCGGGCATGCCGTCGCCGACCACCGCGTCGCGGAGCGCTTCCTCGACCGGGCCGCTGGCGAGGGCGAGCACCTCGTCGCCGGCCGAGAGCACGGTCTCGGGCTGCGGCAGCACGACGTGGCCGTCACGCAGGATCGCCACGATCACCGAGTCTGCGGGAAGCCGGAGCTCGTAGATCGCGCGGCCGACCGACGACGAGCCCTCGGGAAGGGTCATCTCCACGATCGATACCCGCCCGCCCTCGAGGCGGATGAGGCGCACGAGGTCGCCGACCGTGACGGCTTCCTCGACCATGGCCGTCAGGATGTGTGGAGGCGAGACCTCGGCGTCCACGCCCCACTGCTCGGTGAACAGCCATTCGTTCTTGGGATGGTTCACCCGAGCGAGCACGCGTGGCACCGCGAACTCGGTCTTCGCGAGCAGCGATGTCACGAGGTTGTCCTCGTCGTCACCCGTGGCGGCGACCAGCACGTCGGCGCTCGCGGTCGCGGCCCCCTCGAGCACCGACGGCTCGCAGGCGTCGCCGAACGCGACGTTCACCCCGGGCGCCCAGGCACGGAGCTTCTCGACGAGGGCGCGATCCTGCTCGATCAGCGTCACCTCGTGTCCACGCTGAACGAGGTCGACCGAGAGGTGCCGTCCGACCGCGCCGCCGCCCGTGACCACGACCCTCATGCGCCGTGGTCCCCGGCCGGCTCGAAGACCTCGTCGAGCGTGTCCATGCCGTCCTTCGTGAGCATCACGACCAGGTAGTCGCCGGCCTGCACCGTGCTCTCGTCGGTGGGCAGGAACCCGCCACCACCGCGTGAGACGCCGGCGATCAGGATCTTGCCCGGAACGTTGAACGAGGTGGCGGACTTGCCCACCATGTGTGGACCGACCGGCATGCGCATGCGGAGCAGCTCACCGCCGCCGAGCGTCTCGCGGATCTCCTGACGGTCGTGCAGCAGCATCAGCTGGATCTGCTTCACGCCCCACCGCGTGGTGGCCACCGTCGGGATGTTGAGCCGCTCGTAGATGTCGGCGCGCCGGGGATCGTAGATACGAGCCACGACCTTGGGCACGTGGTAGTTCTCGAGGGCGACCCGGGCGCTCACGATGTTGGAGTTGTCGCCGCTCGAGACCGCGACGAACGCGTCGGCGTCCTTGATGCCCGCTTCCTCGAGCACGTCGCGGTCGAACCCCAGCCCGACCACCGTGCGTGCGCCCTCACCGGGCGGGTAGCGGTGGAACGCCTCGGGGTTCTTGTCGATCACGGCGACGTCGTGACCGTCGGCGACGAGCTCGTTCGACAACTCGGAACCCACGCGGCCACAACCCATGATGATCACTCGCATCGCGGGGCATCCTAGACGAGGGCGGCCTCGGCGACAGCGTGGGAAGGGTCCGGAAAAGGACGGGGCCCGGAGGTCGGGCGGGCTGGAGGGCGCCGTCCGGCCTCCGGGCTTGGTTCGGAGGATGTTGCAACCTCTGGATGAAGTGTCGTCGCCGCCCCGTGAGGGCTGCGTGAAGGATCGGGCGCTCGGCGTGAAGATCACGTGAAGAGCGATCCGTGCCGATAGGCATGGCACGATGGATCACACGATGAGCGTGGCGGACACCGAGAAGCAGGCTCGCCGGTTCCGCGGCATCAACGCGCGAGGGGTCATGGTCGCCGTCGTGGCCCCCGCGACCGCCGGCACGGCCTCGATCCTGCTCGGCCGCATCGGGCCGGCGCCCTCGATCGCGCTCTTCCTGCTGGCGATCGTGATCGCCGCCGTGGCCGGGGGCATGTGGTCGGGGCTCGCCGCCGCGATCCTGTCCTCGTTCGCGCTGCCGCTGCTGTTCGGCGACGCTCCCCCCGGCGACCAGCTCGCTCTGACCGAGGAGGTACTCACCCCGCTGGTCTTCCTCACGGTCGCCCTGGTCGTGGGCATCCTCGTGGGCGGAGCGGCCGAGGAACGCGCCCGGGCGTCGAGGCGCGAGCGCGAAGCTCGGTTACTGCAGCACCTGTCGTCGGCGTTCGTCTCGGGTGAGGTGCCCGACCGGGTGCTCGACGACTTCGTGCGGGTGCTGCTCGAACCCTTCGGGCTCGCCTCGGCCGAGGTTCGGGTGGAGCTCGACGGCATGCAGCTCGATGCCCGCGCTGAGCAGGCGGGGCTCACGCCGGGCGGGCCTGACACCGTGGTGCCCCTCGTGGTGGGCCCCGTGGCGTTCGGCACGCTTCGGGTCGAGCGCCCCGCCGATCGCCGGTCGCTGAGCGCCCACGACCAGCAACTGCTGGAAGCGCTCTCGAAGCAGGCCGCCGCGGCGCTCGACCGGGCCCGGCTCGATGCGAGGGCACGGCTCGCGCAGCTCGACGCCGAGACGAACCAGCTTCGCGCCGCCATGTTCAGCTCGGTCACCCACGACTTCCGCACACCGCTCGCCTCGATCAAGGCCGGGGTCACCAGCCTGCTCGACGACACGGTGCAGCACGACCCGGATCAGGAGCGTGAGCTGCTCACCACGATCCTCGAGGAGACGGACCGGCTCAACCGGCTCGTCGGCAACATCCTCGACCTCGCCCGCATCCGCGCCGGGGCGCTCATCCCCGCTCGCCACGAGGCGGGTCTCGACGAGATCGCCGAGGCCGTCGTCGCCCGGCTCGCTCCCCGGCTCGAGCCGATCCAAGTGCAGCTCGACATCGCCGATCACGTGCCGTCGGTCGCCGTCGACGAGATGCAGCTCGATCAGGTGATCACGAACCTGCTCGAGAACGCGGCTCGGCACTCCCCTGAGCAGGGGGTGATCCGTGTGTCGGTCTCGTCGGGTGGCGACCACGTGACGGTGCGGGTGTCGGATCACGGCCCCGGCATCGCCGAGGACGAGCGCGAGCGCATCTTCGAGGCCTTCTACCGAGGAGCCTCGACTCCCGATTCCCCGGGCACGGGTCTGGGCCTCGCGATCGCGAACGCGATCGTGACCGCTCACGGCGGCCGCATCTTCGTCGAGGACGGCCCCGAGGGCGGGGCCTGCTTCGTCTTCGAGATCCCGGTCGGCATCACTGCCCAGGAGGTGTGGTCGTGACGGTCGTGCTTGTGGTCGACGACGAGCCGCAGATCCGCCGCGCCCTGCGAACGAGCCTCGAGGCGCACGGCTACGACGTCGCCACCGTCGGAACCGGGGAGGAAGGCGTGGTGGCCGCCGCCGAGCAGGCGCCCGACCTGGTGCTGCTCGACCTCGGCCTCCCCGACATCGACGGCACCGAGGTGATCCGACGGGTGCGCGCCTTCACCGACGTGCCGGTGATCGTGCTCTCGGTCCGTGAGACGCAGCACGACAAGGTCGCGGCTCTCGATGCGGGGGCCGACGATTACGTCACCAAACCCTTCGGCATGGAAGAGCTGCTCGCCCGATCCCGGGCCGCCATGCGCCGAACGCAGACCGACGAACCCACGGCGCCGATCCTGCGATTCGACTCGGTGCAGGTCGATCTGCCGAGGCGCCTCGTGACCCGCGGGGGAGAGCAGGTGCGC
>DASVGA010000186.1:0-4257 GCA_036379795.1 Actinomycetota bacterium
CTCGGAACCGCAGATCGCCGAGGCGGGGAGCGTCACCCTGCCCACGTTGATCGAGCTCGTGCGCGCTGGCGAGCATGCAGCGTCGGACTACCTGGAAGACGCCCTCACGACGGGTGTGACCACGATCGGCGCCCGGCGGGCGGGCGGTGGGCTCGCCGGTGTTCCCTACGCGACGAACGTCGTGCGGGCAGCCGAGATCGCCGCTGAACGCTCGCCGGGGCTCGTGGTGCTCGAGGGAAGCGGGGCAGCCGTGCCACCGGTCGCATGGGACGCGGGCATCCTCGTGGTGCCGGCCTCCGCTCCCGCGGAGTACGTCGGCGGCTATCTCGGCCCCTATCGCCTGTTGCGGTCCGACCTGGTGGTTGTTACCATGGCAACCGGCCCGCATGCCGGGTCCGAGAACCTCTCCGCACTGCGATCCCACGTCCTTCGGTTCCTCGATGAGTCGCAGCTGTTGGTCACCGACTTCGTCCCGGTTCCGTTGGCCGACGTAGGAGGTGCGCGGGTGTTCTTCGCTACCACCGCCCCCGACGGGGTTGCCGCCAGACAGGTCGAGCACCTGCAGGAGGCATGCCGATGCGAGGTGGTGGGGTGGAGCGCACGGCTGGCCGATCGGGTCGGTCTCGCGGAGGACCTCGATGCAGCCCAGGAGTACGACGTCCTCCTCACGGAGCTGAAAGCCGCCGCCGTCGACATCGGCGTCGAGCGAGCGCTCGACCGAGGGGCGGAGGTCGTGTTCGTGGACAACCGTGCCGTCGTCATCGAGGGGTCGAGCGACCTCGACACCTCGCTCGGCGAGGTGATCGACCTCGCGACCGAGCGAGGTGCTCACCGCCTGGCGCACCCATGAGCGAGAACCCATGAATCCACCCGAGAGCCAGAAGGAACCCAGAACACCGCACATCGTGATCAGCGACCGCGAGCCCGGCCTGCCGTTCTCGAAGGGGCTCATGGCATCGCAGGTGATGGTGACGGGATTGTCGCCGTACCGCGCCTACCAGGTTGCCGAAGCCATCGAGGATCGCCTGCGCGAGCAGGGCGTCGCCTCGGTCACCTCCGATGAGATCGCCGAGCTGGCGCTGTCCGTGATCGGTGAGCTCGCAGGACCCCGCTATGCCAAGAACTTCGTGCGGTGGCGGGAGGTGGAGCGTCTCGACGTGCCCCTCGTCATCCTCATCGGAGGCTCGACCGGTGTTGGCAAGTCCACGATCGCCACGCAGCTCGCGGCGCGGCTCGGCATCGTGCGGGTCGTGGCGACCGACGCGATCCGCGAGGTCATGCGCTCGATGCTCTCGTCCGAACTCATGCCGACCCTGCACACCTCGTCGTTCCACGCGGACCAAGCGCTGCGCGAGCCCCCGGGCACGACCGCCGACGCGCTCCTGCTCGGGTTCCGCGAGCAGACCGCCGCCGTCGCCGTCGGCATCAACGCGCTGATCGAGCGGGCAGCCACCGAAGGCACGAGCATCGTGATCGAGGGAGCGCACATCGTTCCGGGGTTCGTGGACCTCGAATCGCAGCAGGACCGTATCCTGGCGGTGCCGTTCATCCTCGCGGTCGAGGACGAGGGCCGGCACCTGTCGCACTTCGCCACGCGCGAGGACGCCGTGGCGTCACGCCCGGCGGAGCGGTACGCGGCGGGGTTCGACAGCATCCGACGGCTGCAGCGGTACGTGAAGAGCCAGGCGCTCTCGCACGGCGTGCCGGTGTTGCCGAACTACAGCTTCGACCAGGCCATCGCTGCGGTGATGGACCTGGTGATGGAACGCACGACGCAGCGAGCGTCCGAGATCCTCGAAGCGCAGGAGACCACGGGAGGCATGTACGTATGAGGTTGTTCTTGGACACCGCCGACATCGAGGAGATCCGCGAGATCCATCGCTGGGGCGTGCTCTCGGGCGTCACCACCAACCCGTCGCTGGTCGCCAAGCAAGGCGAGGACCCGGACGTGGTGTGGAAGGAGATCCTCGAGACGGTGCCCGGCGACATCTCGCTGGAGACCACCGAGCCCGAGGCCGATGCCATGTACGAGCAGGGGGTCGTGCTGTCGCAGATGGCGCCGAACGCGGTGGTCAAGGTGCCCATGACCCCCGACGGCCTGGCCGCGGGGAAGCGGCTCACCGACCAGGGCATCAGGGTCAACGTGACGCTCGTGTTCTCGCCCGCCCAAGCGATCCTCGCGGCCGAGATCGGCGCCTACATCGTGTCGCCGTTCATCGGTCGCATCGACGATGTCGCGAGCGACGGCATGGCCGCGCTGCGAGCCATCACCGAGATCTACGCGGTGCAGGGCTACCAGACCAACGTGCTCGCCGCATCGCTCCGCCACCCGATGCACGTGGTCGAGGCGGCCGAGGCCGGCGCCGATATCGCGACCATGCCCGTCGACGTGTTCCGAAAGCTCGTGAAACACCCACTCACCGACCTCGGCCTCGAGACGTTCGCCGCCGACTGGACCGCGCTGGAGCATGACCTGAAGGGAGAGGCATAGCCTCATGGAGACCACGACCGATCGCAGCGCCCTCGAGCAGAAGCTCATCCCGGAGCTGCAACGCATCGCCCAGGAGATGGGCATCGAGGGCACGCAGCGTCTTCGCAAGTCCGGACTGATCGACGCCATCGTGAACAACGGAGGCAACGGCGCCGACACGAGCCCTCCGTCGCCCTCGCCGACCGCGACCGCGGTCGTCGAGCGCACCGACGAGCCCGAGCCTCACGACGAGCGGCCGAGCGCCGCCGAAGACGACGGGGGCGAGCGCACGGCCGAGTCACCTGAGCGGACCGAGCCCAGCGAGCGTTCGGGCGAACCGCGCGAGCGCGATGGCAACCGTGGGCGTCCCCGCAACGACCGCGACCAGGGTCCGCGCGGCCAGGGCGGCGACCGCGACGGGGATCGCCACCGAACGGGCGGCGCTCCCGATCGCGATCGGAACCAGCAGGGTCGGGGGCCCGATCGTCAGAGCGACCGCAACCAGGGCCAAGGCCAGGGTCAGGACCGTGATCGGCGGCAGCGGCCTTCGCGAGAAGAGCGCCGTCGCATGCGCGAGGAGCGCCGGCTCCGCGAGGAGCAGGAGCGCGCCGAGGAGATGGCCAACGCGCCGACGCACACGGGCATCCTGGACCTGCTCCCCGACGGCTATGGGTTCCTGCGCACCTCGGGATACGCGCCCGGCTCCGACGACATCTACGTGTCGGTGTCGCAGGTCCGCAAGGCGTCGCTCCGCAAGGGTGACGTCGTCTCCGGCAAGGCGCGGCGTCCGCGCGACAACGAGAAGTACCTCGCGCTCCTCGAGGTGGAGACCGTCAACGGCACCGATCCGGAATCGGCGAAGGAGCGGCGCTCCTTCGACAAGCTCACGCCCCTCTTCCCCGACGAGCGCTTCCGCCTCGAGTCGGGCGCGACGGCTGTGGCCGAGCGCATCATCGACATGGTCGCGCCGATCGGCAAGGGTCAGCGCGGCATGCTCGTCGCGCCGCCCAAGGCCGGCAAGACGACCATCCTCAAGCAGGTCGCCAACGGCATCATCACGTCGAACCCCGAGGTGCATCTGATCGTGCTGCTCGTCGACGAGCGGCCCGAGGAGGTCACCGACTGGCAGCGCACGGTCACGGCCGCCGAGGTCGTGTACTCGACGTTCGACAAGCCGACCGATCAGCACATCCAGGTGACGGAACTCGTGCTCGAGCGTGCCAAGCGCCTCGCCGAGGCCAACGGCGACGTGGTGATCATCCTCGACTCCCTGACCCGCCTGGCGCGGGCCTACAACCTGTCCATGCCGGCGAGCGGCAAGATCCTGTCGGGCGGCATCGACGCGTCGGCGCTCTACCCGCCGCGCCGGTTCTTCGGAGCAGCTCGCAACATCGAAGAAGGCGGCTCGGTCACGATCATCGCGAGCGCGCTCGTCGAGACCGGCTCCCGCATGGACGAGGGCATCTTCGAGGAGTTCAAGGGCACGGGCAACATGGAGCTCCGGCTCGACCGTCAGCTGTCCGAGAAGCGATTGTTCCCGGCGATCAACGTCGATGCCTCAGGCACCCGCAAGGAGGAGCTGCTGCTGCCGCCCGAGGAGCTGGCCCTCGTCATCAAGCTTCGTCGTGTGCTCCACGCCCTCGAGCCAGGGGCCGCGCTCGAGCTGCTCACCGACAAGATCCGCGCCACGAAGTCGAACGAGCAGTTCCTGAAGGAGATCGCGAAGAGCGGCAACTAGCCGTCGGCCCTTCCGGGCCGATGGAATAGGAGGGCGTTGACCGTGGTGA
>DASVGA010000187.1:0-3901 GCA_036379795.1 Actinomycetota bacterium
CAGTTCCTCGTCGGCCTCGCGGTGTGGGGACTCGCCGGCTTGGTGACCGACACGCGGCAGGCCAAACGGTTCTTCCCACTGATCGGAGCCGGCAGCGTGCTCGGCTACGTGCTCGGCGGGCTGGTCACGAAGCCCCTCGCATCGTGGATCGGATCCTCGAACCTGTTGCTCGTGTGGATCGCGTCACTGGTCGTGGTCGTGGCGCTCGGTGAGAGGCTGCTCGCGGTCGCGGACACAGGGCGAGGGCCTCGTGGCCGCCGCAGCGACGAACGGTCCGTTGAGCAGCTCACCCGTGGGCTCCGATACGTGCGGAGCTCCGCGCTGATGCGATGGATGTCACTCGGCTCCATCCTGTTCTCGTTGCTCTTCTTCTCGCTCTACCTCCCGTTCTCGCGAGCCGCCACCGCTCGCTACCCCGACCCCGACGAGCTGGCGGGCTTCTTCGGCGTGTTCTTCGGTGTGTCGACCGGCGTCGCGTTCCTGCTCTCGCTGTTCGTCATGAACCGACTGCTCGCTCGCTTCGGCGTTCCGTTGGTACTGCTCGTATTGCCGATCCTGTACGTGGTCGCGTTCGGTGTGCTTTCCGTTGGATCCACCTTCGCGATCCTCGCCGTCTTCAGGTTCGCTCAGGTCGCCTGGCTGTCGGGAGGGGCGATCAGCTCGTGGGAAGCGGTCATCAACACGGTGCCCTCGAACCGGCGGGATCAGACGCGCGCGTTCCTCTACGGAGGTCCGACCCAGGTCGGCACCGTGCTCGCCGGCGTCGTCGCGCTCGTCGGCGAGAGCCTCAGTGACACGATGCTGTCGAGGATCGGCCTCACCTGTGCGCTCCTGGCCACGGCGACCATGATCGGCGTGCGGCGAGCCTATCCCCGAGAGATCGTGCGGGCGTTGCGCGAAGGACGGCCGCATGTCTTCGACGCGGACCCCCTCGGTGGGGAACGGTTCGGACTCCAGTTCTCGGATCGAACGGCGGTGACCGCGGCGGTGGAAGGGCTCGCCGACCCCGATCCCCGAGTGCGCCGGGTCTCGGTGCACGTGCTCGGTGACATGGATCCTGACGAGGTGACAGAGCCGCTCCTCACCTGCTTGCGAGATGACGACGCAGACGTCCGAGCGACCGCGATCGCCTCGCTCGTACGCGCGTCGGGCGAGGCCTCGCTTCCCGCCATCCTCCAGATCTCGAGTGACCCCGACGCCGTGGTGCGGCTCGCGGTCGTCGACGCGATCGGGGCGCTCGGTCCGGACGGAGGGCACTCGACCATCACGCTCGAGCGATCGCTGCTCGACGCCGACCCGAACGTGTGCGCGCGGGCAGCCGTCCTGCTCGTCCGGGCGGGCGGTACCGAGAGCGCGCTCGCGACCCTTGCCGAGCTCACCACGCATGCCGACGATCTCGTGCGCTCGGCGGCGTTCCATGCGATGAGGGATCACGGTGGCCCCGAGCTGTTCGGGATCGCCGAAGCCGGCGTATCGGATCCCGCCCCAGCAGTGCGTGCCGAGGCCGCACGCGCTCTCGTTGCGATCGATCCGATGCGGGCACCGGCGCCCCTCACGGTGGCTCTCGCCGACGATCACGCCCTCGTGCGAGATGCCGTCGCAGAGGCTCTCGGCGTCGTCGGCATCGCGGCTGCCGATCCGGTCGTCGACTCGCTCACCTCACCGACACGATGGGAAGGGGCGATCGCAGCCCTGCAGCACGTGCCGATCGATGGCCGCCAGGATGACGTACGGCGGTTCGCCGCCGAGATGGTCGCCGGGGCCGTCGACAGCCATCGACTTGCCATGTCGATCGAGGGCGAACACGGCGATCGCTCAGCGTTGCTGAAGGACTCGCTGCTCTGGAGATCGATGCGGGATGCGAACCTCGCGCTTCGAGCGGTCGCCGTGCTCGACGGCACGCGTGCCTTGTCCGCGGCCATCGAGAACCTCTCCGTTGCCGATCCGGCGCAGCGCGCGAACGCGATCGAGGTGATCGAGAGCGTGGGCGAACGTGACCTCGTCAAGCCGCTGCTCGCCATCTGGGAGGGGTCGGCTCCACCGATCGAACCACAGACGCTGCGGGAACGCCTCGCGAGCGATCCCGACGATTGGATCCGGTCCTGCGTCGAGCTCCTCGACGCGCCGCGAGCCGTCTCCGAAGGAGGAACGATGGCACGAACCCTGACGACGTTGTCGCCGATGGAACGGGTGCTCTTCCTGCGGAAGGTAGCCCTGTTCGCCGAGCTGCCCCCTCACGACCTGCAACCGATCGCCGGCATCGCCGAGGAGCATGCGTTCGCCGACGGTGACGCGATCGCCGAGCAGGGCGAGTCCGGCGACGTGATGCACATCATCGTGAGCGGAGACGTCTCGGTGACCGCGCACGACAGCAGCCACGGTTCCGACGACGCACGCGTCGTGGCGGTGAGGTCCGCGGGCGACGTGGTGGGCGAGATGGCGGTGATCACCAATGAGCCACGCATCGCCGGGCTCGTCGCGAGGGGTGACGTGCGCGTCCTGTCGATCGCCCGACCGCAGTTCGAGTCGATCCTGCGGGAACGGCCCGAGACCGCGCTCGGCGTGATCCGGGTGTTGTGTCAGCGATTGGCGGAGGCCTCGCCCGCTGCGTCCGAGACCGGCGCGACGGGCACCACGACGACATCGGCTTGATGGCCCTTGAGCGACAGGGTCCTGCGTTCGAGGGGCTCGATCTCGAGTCCGGCAGCTGCGGCGGCCGCATCGGTCACCAGGATCTCACCCGACGCAGCGTGGGAGACGACATGCGCGGCGATGTTGATGGGGTCGCCGAAAGCCGTGAACTCGCTGCCCTCCCCCTTGGACACCATGCCGACGAAGGCGGTCCCGGTGTTGACGCCCGCGGCGAGCGGAAGCCAGGGCTCGGCAGCGTCCGCGTGACCGGTGGCGTGCAGGAGCTCCTGCGCCGCACGTACGGCGGCGCCGGCATGATCCGGCCCCGTCATGAACGGCATGAAGAATCCGACGACCTCGTCACCCACGAACTTGTCGATCAGGCCGTTGTTGTCGACCAGCACCTGGGTTGCGGTGGTGTAGAAGCGCTGCATGAGGTGCGTGAACTCCATCGTTCCCAGCTCTCGGGCGAGCTCACTCGAATGGCGAACATCGGCGAACAGGAACGAGATCTCGACCTCTGCGCCCATCACATCGTGATCGCGCAGGTCCTTCAGACAGCGCATGCATACGTTCGGGTTCTTCTCCCAGCGGGTGAATCCGAGGCGACGGAACAGCGCCCCACCCGGCGGACCGAAGGGCACGTAGCACATGCGACATCTGGGGCTCGACGGGACATGCCGGAACGTTCGCCGGCCCAGACGGATCGACGGATGCGTGCCGTCGAGGTAGGCCCGCCATTCGTCCTCGGGCGTCGCGAACTTCGCCATCACCGGGAACCGGAGCGCCATTCGATGCTCGCCACTCTCACGGGACGAGCGATGCCCTTCAACGCGACCGCTCGCTCCTCACCGACCGGGTGCCCGATCGACGTCCCCTCGAGCGTCTCGCACGTCACCACGATCTCCCCACCTTCGGCGAGCGCGCCGACGCGCGCGGCCTGATGCACGCCGAGGCCGGCGTAGTCGTCGGCGATGACCGTCGCTTCGGCGGCGTGCAGTCCCACCCTGACCTGCGGCGCGAAGCCGTGCAGCCGCCGATGCTCCGCCAGCAGCCGCTGGATCGCGACGGCGCTCTCGACGGCAGAGGTGACGTCGGGGAAACTCGCGAAGAACCCGTCGCCAGTCGTGTGCACGACCTCGCCACGGTGCGACTCGATCGCCGATCTCAGAGCATCGTCGTGCCAGCGCACGACGTCTTCCCACGCTTCGTCGCCGATCGTCTCGAGCAGGTTCGTCGATCCGACGATGTCGGTGAACATGAACGTCCG
>DASVGA010000188.1:0-7000 GCA_036379795.1 Actinomycetota bacterium
TCCTCCACGAGTTCCAGGTGGGGCAGGCGACGGAGCCCGGTTGCGAACGAGGTCTGGAGCTCCAGCCGGGCCAGGGGTGCGCCGAGGCAGAAGTGCACGCCGGCGCCGAAGGTCAGGTGCGGGTTGGGTTCGCGGTCCAGCCGCAGTTCGTCGGGCTCGTCGAACATCGCGGGGTCTCGGTTGGCCGATCCGAAGACGAGCCCGAGCTCAGCACCGCGAGGAACCTGCACACCGTGGATCTCGACGTCTTCGAGCACCCATCGCTCGAACAACTGTAGCGGCGTGTCCCAACGCATCAGCTCCTCGACCGCCGCGGGCACCAGCGCGGGATCGTCTCGGAGCCGGGCGAGCGACGCTGGATTGCGGAACAACGCCCACCAACCGTTGCCGGTGACGTTCACGGTGGCTTCGTGTCCGGCGTTCAACAGCAGCACACACGTGCCGATCAGCTCGTCCTCGGTGAGGCGCTCACCGTCATCGACGACGAGGGCCATCTCGCTGATGAGATCGCCCGTGGGGGCGGCCCGGCGTTCGCGTGAGAGCGCCCGCAGGTAGTCGGAGAACTCCACGCATGCCGCGACGGCCACCTGGGCGTCGAGCTCGCTCGGATGGAGCTCGTACATGCGGCAGATGTCGGCCGACCACGGCCGCAACAGGTGCCGGTCGCTCGGCGGGATGCCGAGCACTTCCGCGATCACCGCGACCGGCAACGGCTCGGCGATCGTGGGCAACAGGTCGAACTCGCCCGCGCCGGCAACGGCGTCGACCAGGTCGTCGGTGAGCCGCTGGACCGGCTCGCGCATGGACTCGACCATGCTCGGCGTGAATGCTTTCGATACCAGTCGGCGGACCCGCGTGTGGTCGGGGGGCTCCATGTCGAGGATGCCGCTCGTGATCAGGTGCCAGAAGGGGTCGAGCAACGCCGGAGGTGATTCGCGTCCCATCTCCTCGTGGGTCGCCAGATGGAGATATGTCCGTCCGAAGCGACGATCGCGTAGCAGCACGTTGACGTCGTGGAAGCGCGTGACCAGCCAATGGTCGGTGGCTTCGTCGTACACGATCGGAGCCGCCGCCCGCATCCGCTCGTACACGGGGTACGGATCGGCGACGAACCGCGGGTCGCCGGGGTCGAACCCGAGACCGAGCGGTGTCGGCATCGAGGCGGGGTCGAGGCCACGAGACACGACCCTCACCGTAATCTACGAGCCGTCCCGGCGGAGCACCCGTCCCGATCGTTCGATCGAGTCCGAACCTCGCCGCCACGCCGTGGCCCCTTCCACGATGACCGCCTCGATGCCGACGGGGAAGGTGTGCGGCCGGTCGAACGTCGATCGATCGGCCACCGTGGCGGGATCGAACAGCACCAGGTCGGCCCATGATCCCTCGGTGATGCGCCCTCGGCCCGTGAGTCCGAAGCGATCCGCCGGGAGGGACGTCATCTTCCGCACGGCATCCTCGAGGCTGAGCACGCCCTCACGCACATCCTGACCGAGCACCCGCGGGAAGGTGCCGTACGAGCGCGGATGCACGGGCACATCAGCATTGGGTCCGTCCGGGGCCACGGCCGCGCCGTCGGAGGCGACCATGACCTTCGGGTCCGCCGTGATCGTCCGAACGTCGTCGTCGTGCATCGCATGCCCGATGCACGACGTGGCCGGCTCCTCGATCAGGAGTTCGAAGCATGCGTCGACGGGCTCGACGCCCCGGCGCCCGGCGATCTCGGCCACCGAGAGCCCACGGCTCGATGCGTCGGCCGTCGCCTCGATCACGATGCGGTCCCACCCGACCCCCTCGACCGAGGACTGGAACGCATCGCCTTCGCCGCGTTCCACCGAGGCGATCAGGCGCGCACGGCCGGCGGGTTTGCTCAGCAGCTCGCGGAGCTCGGTCACGGGCGCCCACGGCGGAAGCAGCGACGACAGCGTCGACGCCCACGCCGCGTAGGGGTACTGGTCGCCGGTCGCTCCCGCGTCGTGCACGCGCGCCAGCAGCTCCCGGGCTCGCCCCCATACGAACGACGTCTCGCACTTCAGATGGCTCACGTGCACCGCGATGCCTGCCCGTGTGCCGATCTCGATCGCCTCGTCGACCGCCCGGAACAGGTGAGTGCCCTCGCCCCGGATGTGCGATGCGTAGATGCCGCCGGCGCGGGCAGCTTCCGATGCCAGGGTCACGATCTCTTCGGTACCCGCATGCATGCCGGGCACGTAGATGAGACCGGTCGACAGGCCGATCGCCCCCGCGTGCATCGCGTCGGCAACGAGGCCACGCATCGTGTGGAGTTCGACCTCGTTCGGCGGCCGTCGCTCACGTCCCATCGTGAGCTCGCGGATCGAACCGTGGCCGATCAGCGACGCGACGTGCACCGCAGGACGAGCCTGCTCGACCTGTTCGAGGAACGCACCGAAGGAATCGAAGGCCCGACCGTGCGGATGCTCAAGATCCACGCCCGACCACGACGTCAGCTCGGCTGCCGACGAGGGCGGGAAGGGTGAGGCGCCGCAGTTGCCGACCACGACCGTCGTCACGCCTTGACGGATGGTCGACGGCATGTCGGGCACGACGAAGGGCGCCATGTCGGAATGGTTGTGCACATCGATGAAGCCCGGCGCGAGCGCGAGACCCTCGGCCGGCATCGTGATGGCGGCATCGACCGAGGCGACCGGCTCGAGCGAGCCCCGCCGGATGACCGCGACGCGACCGCCGTCGACACCGACCGAGGCTCGGTAGCGCGGAGCGCCGGTGCCGTCGACGATCGTGGCGTCGGTGATCCACAGGTCGAGCACGGGCGCATCGTAGACCTCGCGTCTCGAGGGGGTGCTTGCACCGTCGGTGACCGTCGGTACGCTCCCAGCGTGGAAGCGACGACCCCTGAGGTGCTCGACGATCGGTCACGAGCGCTGCTCGACTTCGAGCGCGAGAGCTGGAAGCTCGAGATGCCCAAGGAGCGAGCGATCCGCGAGCGCTTCGGATTCTCGGCGACCCGATACCACCAGTTGCTCAATCGGCTCATCGAGGAGCCGGCCGCGCTCGCCTACGACCCGATGCTCGTTCGCAGGCTCCAGCGCGTGCGTGAAGCGCGGCGGCAGCGCCGCGTCGCTCGGCAGCTGGGCGTGCGTGTCTGAAACCGGCCCTGGGGTACCATGGGCCGCGTGAACCTCAGCCCCGGTCGTCTCGCCGTGCTCGTGGCGTTGGTCGTCGGCGGTGTGGCCGTCTTGGTCAACGGGTTCGGTGATGATGGCGCGGCCGTGGCGTCGGGTCCGAGCGATGCGGCCCAGACGACGCCGGGCGAGACACCCGGACCCACCGATGCCACGACCACGGCTACGAGCCCCACCCCACCGCTACCGACGCCTGAGGTCGACGGCGTCGTGGTCCAGGTGCTGAACGGCACCGACGCCACGGGCCTCGCGGGGCAGGTGGCATCGCTGCTCGAGAAGAAGGGCTACCCCGAGGGCCCGGTGCCGGGCGACCTCCAGAACAAGCCGATCCCGGACACCACCGTGTACTTCCGTCCGGGCGACGATGCCTCGCAGAGCAGGGCCAACGCGGCGAACCTCGCGGAACGGTACCTCAAGGGTGTCGACGCGCTGGTTAAGCCCCTCGCCGCGGCGCTCGACGGGGAGACGGCCGTCGATGCAGACGCGCAGATCGTCGTCGTGCTGGGCGAGGACTACGCGGCCGCCCATCCGGTCTCGTAGGCAGACGTGGCGGCGCCGTGGTCAGGGTTCAGCCGAACATCGCCCTCGCGGCCTCCTCGGCCGACCGGCGCGCCGCCACCCGATCCTCGGGGCTCGCGGCGATCAGCCGAGCGACGCCCTCGGTCAATGATTCCGGCATGAACGGCTTCGTGACCACCGCGTCGGCGCCGAGTTCGTAGCACGTTCGGTGTCCGTCGATGCGACCATCGGCGGTGAGCACCAGGATGGGGACCTCGGCGGATGCGGGCGTGGCTCGCAGATTCCGCAGGACCTGGAACCCGTCGACCCGCGGCATCATGAGGTCGACGATCACCGCATCGGGAGTCTGCTCGTTGGCCATGGCGATGCCCTGTTCCCCGCCGTCGGCCTCCAGCACGTCGTAGCCTGCGTGGCGCAGGTTCACCCGGCACAACATCCTCACGTCGGCTTCGTCGTCGATCACGAGCACTCGATGCATCGCGATCCATCCTCCTCATAGGGGAGGGGCGGATCCCCTACAGTGCATATCGGACTCCGGTGCAGGGCATTGATACCCGGAATCCGGCACACCGACGCGTTCGCGGCCTGCGCCGTCGTTGACGGGTCCGTCGGGCCCTCCTACCCTGCCTTCAGGGTCGATCTCTCCACGTCGATGATGGAGTCGCTCCCCGAGGAAGGCTGCAGTCGTGCTCAAGGTCTCCCAGAAGCTGGAATACGCCATGAGGGCGATGATCGACCTCGCGCAACGCCGGGAGGAAGACGAGACCGTCGTGGTGCCCGCCCGCGCGATCGCGGAGCGCCAGCAGATCCCTGTTCGCTTCCTCGAGCAGCAGCTCGGAGCCCTGTCGAAAGCCGGTCTCGTGGAGAGCTTCAGGGGTGCGGGCGGCGGTTGCCGTCTGTCGCGTGAGGCGCGACTCATCACGATGGCCGACATCGCGGACGCGATCGAGGGTCAGATCTTCCCGATGTTCTGCCTCGAACCGACCGACCACACCTGCTTCCAGGACTCACGGTGTGGGCTGCAAGGGTTCTGGGCCGATGTCGCGCGCGCCGTGCAGCAGGTGTTCCAGGAGACGACGGTGGCGGACCTCGCGGCCCGCCACCAGGGCGTCGCATCGGGACCGACGCTGATCGCGCCCGAGCATCTGCTGTCGCGCTTGAACTGATCGCGCCGGCCGACGGGGTGCCCGGCGCCGTGCAGGAGCCTCAGGCCGACCAGCCGCGAGCCTTCGCTGCATCCATACCGAGGATCTTCGTCAGCTTCGTGCCGCAGACCGGGCACGTGCCCTGGGCGGCCGGGCGCCCGTTCTTCAGGGTCACGACCTGTCCCTCGAACTCGCGCTTGGCCCGGCACTTCATGCAATAGCCTTCGTCGGCCATCGCCTGCCTCCTTTCGCCCGAGGTGGCCCCTGGGCAACCTCGCGGCCCCGATGGTCGCCCCGAGAACCTCTCGGTGCAAGCACATTCCGTGCGAGCCCGGGTCGCTGCTCCGAACCGCATGCCGTGGACCCGGGCCCCCGTCTCGGCTCGCACGGCCGGGGCCGCGCGCGTAGGATGCTGGCTCGCCCCCGCGTCCGGAGGTTCGATGAGCGACACCGAGCAGAACATCGAGGCGCTCCTGTCGGAGCTGCGAGTGTTCGAACCGCCCGACGCGTTCGTCGATCGAGCGATCGTTTCCGATCCGGAGATCTACGAGCGCGCGAACGCCGATCACGAGGCGTTCTGGGCCGAGCAGGCCGAACGGCTCACATGGTTCAAGCGGTGGGACACCGTGATGGCGTGGAACCCCCCGTGGGTGAAGTGGTTCGAGGGTGGTCAGCTGAACGCTTCGTACAACTGCCTCGATCGCCACGTCGAGGCCGGGGGCGGCGACAAGGTCGCGTTCCACTGGGAAGGCGAACCAGGCGATACCCGCACGATCACCTACTCGCAGCTGCTCGACGACGTGTGCCGGCTCGCCAACGGGCTGCGATCATTGGGCGTCGGTAAGGGCGACCGCGTGAACATCTACCTCGGCATGGTGCCCGAGCTGCCGATCGCGATGCTGGCCTGCGCTCGCATCGGTGCCCCCCACTCGGTCGTCTTCGGTGGGTTCAGCGCCGAGTCGCTGCGCGACCGCATCAACGACGCCGAGGCCAAGGTGCTCATCACCGCCGATGGCGCATGGAGGCGAGGCGCGATCGTGCCCCTGAAGGACAACGCCGACGAGGCTGTCGCCGGGTGTCCCTCGATCGAGCACGTCGTCACGGTGCGCCGGTGCGGCAACGATCACGCCTTCACCCAGGGTCGCGACATCTGGTACCACGAGCTGGTCGCCGATCAGAGCACCTCGTGCGAGGCGGAGCCGATGGACGCCGAGGACCTGCTCTACCTGCTCTACACGAGCGGCACCACGGGCAAGCCGAAGGGCATCGCCCACACCACCGGCGGCTACATGACCCAGGTTGCCGCCACCCACCGCATGATCTTCGACATCCACGACGACGATGTGTACTGGTGCGCGGCCGATTGCGGCTGGGTCACGGGCCACTCGTACATCGTCTACGGGCCGCTCGCGAACCACACCACGGGGGTGTTGTACGAAGGAGCTCCCGACTGGCCGGACAAGGACCGCTGGTGGAGCATCGTCGAGCGCTACGGCGTGACGATCCTCTACACGGCGCCGACGGCGATCCGTGCGTTCATGCGATGGGGCACCGAGCATCCCGCGGGCCACGACCTCTCGTCGCTGCGGCTGCTCGGGTCGGTGGGCGAGCCGATCAACCCCGAGGCCTGGATCTGGTACTGGAAGTTCATCGGTACCGAACGGTGCCCGATCGTGGACACCTGGTGGCAGACCGAGACCGGCGCGATCATGGTCTCGCCGCTGCCGGGCATCACGAAGCTGAAGCCTGGCTCCGCGACCTTGCCGTTCCCGGGCATCGAGGCCGACGTGGTCGACGAGGCCGGGAACAGCGTGGGTCTCGGCGGGGGTGGCTACCTCGTGCTGCGACATCCGTGGCCCTCGATCGCCCGCACGATCTGGGGCGACCCCGACCGCTATGTGCAGACCTACTTCTCGCAGTACGGCCCCGAGGTCTACGTGGCCGGCGACGGTGCGCGCCTCGACGAGGAGGGGTACCTGTGGCTGCTCGGGCGCATCGACGATGTGATGAACGTCGCCGGTCACAGGCTCTCGACCTTCGAGATCGAGTCGGCCTTGGTCGACGACGAGAAGGTCGCCGAGGCGGCGGTGGTCTCCAAGCCGCACGAGATCAAGGGGGAGGGCATCGTCGCCTTCGTGACGCTCAAGGGCGGGTTCGAGGGTGACGCGGCGATGC
>DASVGA010000189.1:0-8056 GCA_036379795.1 Actinomycetota bacterium
CCAGGGCCCCGACGCCGACCCGCTGCCGGCGTTGCACGACATCACCGTGCGCCAGGCGATCGCGATGGCGATCGACAAGCAGGCGATCGTCGAGAAGGTCTACCGAGGCACGGCGACACCGGGAGACACCATCATCAGACCGGCGTCGGCCTACTGGCACCTCGATATCCCCGCGTCGGAAGAGATGGCCTACGACCCGGCCGCGGCGAGGGAGCTGCTCGATGGCGCCGGATACGCCGACACCGACGGAGACGGCATCCGCGAGGATCCCCAGACGGGGGCTCCCCTCGAGCTGTTGATCCCGGCGTCGCAGGACACCATCGGCGCGGTGGAATCGGGTGAGCTGATCGACGGGTTCCTGCAGGAGATCGGGATCGGGGTCGAGCTGCGTCCGGTCTCCGACGCGAAGATGGGCGACTACTGGGGCGCGGGCAACTTCGACGCCTACATCTGGTACTGGAGCGGCGACCCCGACCCCAACTACCAGCTGTTCGTGTTCACCTCGGAGCAGTGCGGTGCCTGGAGCGACGGCTGCTGGAAGGACCCGGCCTTCGACGCGCTCTACGAGCAGCAGCGTTCGGTGTTCGATCGAGCCGAGCGGCAAGAGCTCGTGTTCGAGGCGCAGCGTCGCGCCTACGAGCAGATCCCGAGCGTCGTGCTCGCGTACCCGGGCTGGCTGCAGGCATACCGGAACGACCGCTTCACCGGCTGGGTACCGGCGCCGGGCGAGAACGGGTACCTGATGCCCGGCTACAACTACGACTCGGTCGTGGCGCTGCGCGCCGTCGACGCGACGGTGGCGGCTTCGTCGGGTGGGTCGAGCGGCATCCCGGGTTGGATCTGGCTGGTCGTTGCGGTCGGTGCCGTGGCGCTCATCGTCGGGTTCTCACGCCGAGGGCGCCGGCGCGAGCTCGGCGAGGACTAGCGCGGACGCCGAGGAGCTCGGGGGGGCGGGGGCGGCGAGGTGGGGGCGAGGCGGTACGTCGCGCGCAAGACCGTGCAGGCGGCCGCCACCCTCGCCTTCGTGCTCACGTTCAACTTCTTCCTGTTCCGGGTGCTGCCGGGCGATCCCATCGCGCTGCTGGCCAAGAGCCAGCGGCTCACCGAGGCCGACGTGGCGAGCCTGCAAGGGGAGCTCGGCCTCGACCAGCCGCTCGGCGCGCAGTACGTGACCTACGTGCGCGAGACGCTCTCAGGCAACCTCGGGTTGTCGCTGACCACCTCGCGGCGTGTCACGGCCACGATCTGGGCGAGCATCGGGCCGACCGTGCTGCTCGTGGGCCTCGGCACCGTGTTCGCGACGCTGATCGGCATCTGGATCGGCATCAAGGGTGGTTGGCGTCGGGGGAGCCGCTTCGACACGTCGTCGTTGTATTCGTCGCTCGCGTTGTACTCAACGCCCGAGGGATGGCTCGGCATGATCCTGCTGCTCGTGCTCTCGGGCACGCTGGGGCTCTTCCCGGCCGGCGGGTTCGAGACCGGGGGGCGCACGGGCACCGCACGGCTGGTCGACGTGCTCGATCACCTCTTCCTGCCGGTGCTCACGCTGACGCTCGGGTACGTGGGTCAGTACGCGATCATCATGCGGTCCTCGATGCTCGACGTGATGAACGAGGAGTACGTGACGAGCGCGCGGGCCAAGGGGCTGCCCGAGCACATGGTGCGGCGCAACCACGTCGTGCCCAACGCGTTCCTGCCGACGTTCACCTTGATCTTCCTCAACTTCGGGTTCGTGCTCGGTGGGGCGATCGTCGTCGAGGCCGTCTTCTCGTGGCCGGGGCTGGGCCTGCTGACGTACAAGGCGATCGACGACCTCGACTACCCGGTGATCCAGGGAGTCTTCCTGCTGTCGAGCGCGGCGGTGATCGTGTTCAACCTCGTCGCCGACGTGACCTATGGGTACCTCGATCCGAGGGTCAGGGAAGCCTGAGATGGGCATCGGCGAACAGGTGTCCACCGTTCGCACGGCGCGTTCCCTCACGTGGCAGCGTCGCCGGGCCGCCGTGGCTGCACACTGGAAGACGTTCCGCCACAACCGCCAAGGGGTCACCGGCACGGCGATCCTCACGTTGTTCGTGGTGGTGGCGGTCATCGGCCCGATGTTCATCGATCGTGCGTCGATCGCGCCGGCGACGGCCGATGGACCCCTGCTGGCTGCGCCCTCGCTCGACTACCCCCTCGGCACCGACAACTACGGGCGATCCATGCTCGCTCTCATGGTGCAGGGAGCACGCATCTCCCTGCTCGTGGGGTTCACCGCCGCGATGGGCACGATGGTGATCGGTGCGGGCATCGGTATCACCGCCGGCTACTTCGGGGGAACCCGCATCGACACGATGCTCAACGGCGTCACCAACTGGTTCCTGGTGCTGCCGTGGATCGCGCTCGCGATCGCGCTCACGGCCGTGATCGGCCCGACGCTCGTGAACGTGATCGTGGTCATCGCGATCACGTCGTGGGCGAGCACGGCGCGGGTCGTGCGTTCGCAAGCCTTGTCGGTGAAGGAACGGCCCTTCATCGAGCGCTCGCGCGCGCTCGGGGCGAGCCACGGGCACCTGATCACGCACCACGTGCTCCCGAACGTCTTCCCGATCCTGTTCGCGAACGCCGTGCTGATGATCGCGCTCGCGATCCTGTCGGAGACGACGCTGTCGATCCTGGGGCTCGGCCCGACGGACGCACTATCGTGGGGGCGGATCATCGACGACTCGTTCTCGGCGGGAGCGCTCACGGCAGGATGGTGGTGGTGGCTGATCCCGCCCGGGATCGCGATCATGGCGGTCACGCTGTCGTTCACGATGGTCGGGTTCGCGCTCGACGAGGTGCTGAGTCCGAAGCTCCGCTCGCGGTGACGGGGCAAGCTTCCGCTCGCGCGAGACCGAGCCACGCAGAGGGGGAATCATGAAGATCCTGATCAGGTGGGCGATCCTCGCGGTCGCCGTGTTCGTGGCGGCACAGGTCGTTCCCGGCATCACGCTGCGTGAAGGGCTGGTCTCGCTCTTGATCGTGGCGGCCGTACTGGGGCTCGTGAACGCCGTGTTGGGCACCGTGCTGCGCATCCTGAGCATCCCGTTCCTCATCGTGACCCTCGGGCTGTTCGCGATCGTGATCAACATGGTGGTGCTGTGGGTCACTACCGCGCTCACGGATCGCATCGACATCGACGGTACGTTGGCCTACTTCTGGGCGGCGCTGATCATCTCGATCGTGACGCTCGTGCTGCGGCTCGTCGTGCCCGACGGCGATCACGACGACTGACCGCGTCGTCGCGTCGCTCGTCGCTTGCGTTCGGCACGCCATGTCGGGCTCGTGGCGGGTAGGCTTGACGCCATGCCGGAGAGCTACGGGAAGCGTCAGCGCCAGGACGTGAAGGCGCGCAAGGCTGCCGCCCGCGAGGAGCGACGGGTCGCCCGCGCGCAGCGTGACGCCGATCGTGCAGCGGGCCTCGTCGAGGCGGGCACGCCCATCGAGGCCGCCGACCCTGCCGTGCTCGGGCTCCCCGACGACGAGGTCGATGTGCGCGACCGTGAGCGTCCGTCCTCCGACGCCCCGGCGTAGCGCGCATGGGCGTCAGCACGCGCCACCTCCCATGATCGACCGCGCCGCCGACTAGGCTGGGTCGGTGGACGCCGACGAAGAACGCATCGCCCTGTTCCTCGACTACGAGAACCTGGCCATCGGTGCGCGCGACCGTCTCGAGGGCATGCAGTTCGATCTGCGCCCGGTGCTCGATGCGCTCGCAGACCGTGGACGGGTCATCGCGCGCAAGGCGTACGCCGACTGGTCCTACTTCGACGAGGACCGTCGCATGCTCACGCGCAGCCACGTCGAGCTCATCGAGATCCCTCAGCGCATGGGTGCATCGCGCAAGAACTCGGCCGACATCAAGCTCTGCGTCGATGCCCTGGAGATGGCGTTCGAGCGCGACTACGTCACCACGTTCGTGATCTGCACGGGCGACAGCGACTTCACCCCGCTCGTGCACAAGCTCCGGGAGCTGAACAAGCGCGTGATCGGTGTCGGCATCAAGGAGTCGACGTCGAGGCTGCTGCCGCCGGCGTGCGACGAGTTCCTCTACTACGAGGCGCTCGAGGGGGTCGATGTGCCGGCCGAGCGGCGCCGTCGCGGCCCCAAGCAGGGCGCCGGTCGCCAGTCGGGCGACCAGCCCTCGGCCCCGACGGTGGCCGAGCCCGTCGAGGAGGAGGAGTCCGACGGTGCGGTGCCGCTCAGCGAGGACCAGCTCGCCATCGTGATCGCGCAGACGGTTGCGGGTCTCGAGCAGAGCTCGACCGGTCCCGTGCTCGCCTCGTCGGTCAAGCGGGCGCTGCTGCGCAAGGATCCGACCTTCAGCGAGGCCGATCACGGCTTCCGGGCGTTCGGTGAGATGCTGCGCCACCTCGCGGAACGCAACGTGATCGAGCTGGGTGAGGGTTCCGCCAAGGGCGATCCCGAGGTGATCCTTCCCTCACAGGGCGCGGAGACCGACGCGTTCGAGCTGCTCCGCGATGTGGTCGCCGATCTGCAGTCCCAAGGCCCGGTGCAGCTCTCGGGACTCAAGAACCGCGTGAGGAAGGTGAGGCCGGACTTCAGCGAGAAGAAGTACGGATACCGTGGCTTCCTGCAGTTCTGCCGCGCGGCGGCGACCCAGGGCATCGTGACGCTCGAATGGGACGACGAGGCCGAGGACTACCTCGTCTCGATCCCCTGAGGGTCGTGCCATGGCGGCGCCGGTCCACTGCCTGATCGAGGCCGGTTCGAAGCGAACGTTCGCCGCGGCCGCCCGGTGGCCCGGGTGGTGCCGGGCCGGCCGCGATGAGCCCGCGGCGATCGAAGCGCTGTGGTCGTATCGTGATCGGTACGCCGCGGTGCTGGAAGGAACGGGCGTGAGGTTCTCACGGCCTCGGTCGATGTCGATGATGCAGGTGACAGAGCGCGTCGCCGGCAACGCCACGACCGACTTCGGCGCACCCGATGCCAGGTTCGAAGACGATGCCGACCCGATCGACCGTCGCGAATGGTCGCGCCTGCGCTCGGTGCTCGATGCCTGCTGGATGGCGTTCGACCGCGCCGCGATCGCCGCCGAGGGCGTCGAGCTCCGCACGGGCCCGCGCGGAGGCGGTCGCGAGCTCGACACGATCGTCGAGCACGTCGTGACGTCGGAAGCCAGCTACCTCCGTCGCCTGACCGGCGCCGGCGTCGCGCTGGACGAGGGTGACCCGTGGGCGTCGCGCGAGCCTCTGCGCGCGGCGGTGCTCACCGGTCTCGACCGGGCGCAGGTGGGCGACCTTCCCGAACGCGGGCCGCGGGGCGGCGCCATGTGGGCGCCCCGCCGGTTCCTGCGACGGGCGGCCTGGCACTCGCTCGATCACGCGTGGGAGATCGAGGACCGCTCGAGCGCCTGAGGGTGTCGGGTCGAGGCACGGGTCTCGGTCAGACGAAGTGGTCCTCGCGCGGCACCGTGCCGGGCTGCCAGCCGTCGTAGCCCTCGGGGAACTCCCACGGAGTGCCGTAGGTCGGCGCCTGCTTGCGGCCGAAGACCGCCTCGCGCGGCGGCTTTCGGAAGTTGAAGACGTGCTCGAAGGCGTGGGTCTTCGCGATGCGCGGGGTGAGGTGGTCGAGCCCCCAGTTGTCGGAGATGAAACGAAGCGGCGTGGAGAACTCACCGATCTCGTCGTCGATGACGCCTCGCTCGGTGTAGGGGCTGATCGTGAGCAGGGGCACGCGCACGCCGAGCCCGATGTCGTCCACCTGGGGTGGCACGACGGGGTCGTAGAACCCGCCCCACTCGTCCCACGTGATGAAGATCGCCGTGTGCTCCCACATCGAGCTCCGCATGATCGCGTTCACGATGTCGCTCACCCAGTTGTGCGCGTGCCCGCTCGACTCCGGGGGATGATCCGAGAGCTCGAAGCGCGGCGTGACCCATGTGACCGCCGGCAGGCGTTCCGCCTCGATGTCGCGCACGATGCGATCGACCGGCCGCATGTGGCGGGGCCACAGGTCGGTGTGGAACACGTTGCCGATGCCGTTGTAGGCGTTCCAGAAGTAGCCGGACTGACCCGGCACGGCCGAGTAGTACGCCCAATCGACGCCGATGTCGCTCAGCTGCTCGCCCACCGTGCGGTAGCCGAAGCAGGTGTCGTGCTTCGTGAGGTTGCCTTCGTCGTCCTTCACGAAGACGTAGACGTCATCGCCGAGCGCGTCGCAGCCCCAACTCTTGAACGCTTTGCCGTCGGTGACCTTCGTCTCGATGTTCTCGGGGTTGTCGAGCACCCCGCCCGACTGACCCGCGATGAAGAAGAAGTGGTTCGGGTACGAGGGCCCACCGACGCTCGCGAAGAAGTGGTCGGAGAGTCCGTACTCGCGCGCCCACGTGAAGTAGTTCGGGATCTGGTCTTCGTCGAACATGGAGTACGCGTAGTTGAAGCCGGTCGCGTCGTTGCCGAAGCCGTCCATCTTCCCGCCGTTCACGCAGTTCAGGTGCGCCGCCCGATCGTGCGGGATGTCGCTCGGCAGCCACTCCGGGCACCTGATCAGCGGCTTCTCGCGACCGAGCTCCACGCCGACGTCGGTGGTCTCGACCCCCGGGAACCTGCCGAAGACGTTGTTGAAGCTGCGGTTCTCGAGCATCACGTACACGACCCGCTTGATCGGGGTCGCGGTGTCGATCGACGGGGTGGGGTCCTGCACCTTCGTGATCACCCTGCCCCCGGTGCACGAGAAGAGCGCACCGCCCGCGATCGCCATGGCAGAGCGCTGCAGGAAGCGTCGACGCGTGGTTGGCTCGGGATGCCGGGAGGCGCGTTCCTCATGGCGAGCGTGTTCGCGTGCGGGCATGGCTCTGTTGTATCAAGCCCGCGCGCCGACGATATCCTTCGCGCACCGTGCGCATAGCTTCGTCACACCGAGTCCTGACGCCCCATGGCGCGCGGCAACAGCCCCCTCGAGCCGCTCGTCCGAGGTCGATGATGCGTAGGTTCGCGACCGCGACGGCCATCGCGTCGCTCGTGTTCTCTGGGTGCGATCGGGGGGGTGAGGATGCCTCCAACTCAGGGGGGTTCACGTCGGTGCCGTCGTCGTCGGTCCCGGTCCCGAGCGACACGTTCTCACCGAGCGCGTCCCCTGCGACACCGACCCCTCCTTCCGAGCCGGTCGCCACGAGGGGCGCGCCCTCGCCCTCGTGCATCGAGGGCTGGCGCGCACCGGCGCGCGATACGCCGCTGTTCACCGACCCGCTCGGCATCATCAGACGGACCGCCCCCGTCGACGGCGAGTTCGTCGTGGTCGACATGCGCATGTTCGTGGGACCGGAGTCCCCACCGTCACCCGACAAGGGATATCTGCAGGATATCCGCCGTTGGTACATCAAGCTGTACGTGCCCTCGGACCGAAGGTATGCCGGCCGCTTCCTCGTCGAGTCGCGGCTGTTCGGCAGGGGGGTCGCCGCCGTGGCGCCCTACGACTCGGTGGGGTTCAGCTCGCCGGACTGGGTCGGCTTCCAGTGGGATACGACCGACACGCAAGCGAAGGCGTATCCGGGGTATCCGGGCCGGTGGCAGGGCGTGCCCTATGACTTCGTGCGTGGCGGTGCAGGGCTCGAGATCCCCGGCTTGCCCGACGAGGTCATGGGCTGCCTCGACGGCACCTGAGCCTCGGACTCGCCGATCGCCGGCCACGTCGTGAAGAGGTCGGCGCCTCGTTTGCGGAGCTCGTTGCCGATCACCACGCGTTGGATCTCCGACGTGCCCTCCCAGATGCGGTCCACACGCAGCTCGCGCCAGAGCCGCTCGACCGGCTGCTCGCGCATGTAGCCGCGACCGCCGAAGATCTGCACGGCCCGGTCGATCACGCGCCCGGCGGTCTCGCTGCACACGAGCTTCACGACGCTCGCCATCGCGTGGGTCTGCTTGCGATCGGCGGCGCCGCGCGCGGCTTGCCAACACACGCGGTAGAGCAGCGACCTCGCGGCCATGATCTCGGCCGCCATGTCGGCGAGCATGAACTCGATCGCTTGGAACTCCACGATCGGCCTGCCGAACTGCCGGCGTTCGGTGGC
>DASVGA010000190.1:0-5159 GCA_036379795.1 Actinomycetota bacterium
ACGACGTGTAGTGCTCTCGTGAGACGTCCGACATCCGCTCGATCGGGTCGGCGAACCCGTCGGCGGGATCGGGCGCGTCGGGCGGCTCGGCACTGGCTCGCACCACGGCGTTGGTGAGCTGCTCGAGGTGGCGCCGAGCCAGCGCAGGGTTGCCGTAGCGAGCGAACGCCACCTCGCCCTGCTCGGTGACCTTGAACCGCCCCGCGACGGAGCCGGGAGGCTGCGCGGTGATGGCTTCGCTCGCCGGCCCCCCTCCGCGTCCCAGGGCTCCTCCGCGCCCGTGGAAGATCGTGAGCCGCAGGCCACGGTCCCGCGCCCACGCCGCCATCTCCCGCTGCGCGCGGTAGAGCTCGAGGTTCGCGGCGAGCATGCCGGCTTCCTTGGCGGAGTCGGAGTACCCGACCATCACCTCGAGCTCGCCCTCGCGGCGACGCATCAGCCGCCGCCCATCCGGACGCGAGATCCAGTCCTCGAGGATGTCGGCGGCCGCGGAGAGGTCGGCGCGCGACTCGAGCAGCGGCACCGGCACCACCTCGGGTGGTTCCTCGGGCACCGCGAGGCGCGCGAGGCGCACCACGCCGACGAGGTCGTCGGCAGACCGGGTGAAGCTCACGACCACGTGATCGCACGCCTCGGTGCCGAACCGCTGCTGGATCTCGGCGATCGCGCGGAAGGTCGCCAGCGCTTCCCGCGCCTGCGCCGAGGGTCTCGCGCTCGCTCGGCCTTCCCCGGTGAGCTCCGCGAGCGCCGCTGCGAACACGCTCGAATGCTGCCGCACCTCCATCGAGGCGAGGTGGAAGCCGAACGCCTCGACCTGCCATCGCAGGTGCTGCAGCTCACCGTAGGCGAGCCGCGGAACGCCGCCTTGCGCGAGCGATCGCTGCAACACGTCGATGTCGCGCAGCAGGTCGGTCGGGGAATCGTAGGCCCCTGGACTTCCCTCTCGGGTGGCCGCGAGCCGGTGGGCTGCGAGCCCGAGCATGCGCCGGTGCGGGGCGTCGGAGAGCTTGCGCTCGAGCTCGGCGGCGACCCGGGGCATGGCGGCGGCGGCCCGCGCGAGTCCTCGCTGCAGCGCCCTCGTCGGGGGAACGTCGCGATCGGAGACCGAGAGCGTGCGCGCGATCCGGCGGGAGGCGGCCTCCAGCCCGCGCAGCACGTGCTCGGACTGGATCGACATCGCGGCGCGGGTGACCTCGGCCGTGACCCCAGGATTCCCGTCGCGGTCGCCGCCCACCCAGGTTCCCCAGCGGAGGAAGGTCTCGAACCCCGGCGGTCCGGTGCCGACCCCCTCGGGGTCGAGCCGGCGTTCCATCTCTCGCATGACCGCCGGAAGCGTCGTGAAGATCGTCTGGTCGAACAGCGCGAGCACGGCGCGCACCTCGTCGAGGGGCTCGGGGCGATGTGGCCTGATCGGGTCGGTGCGCCACAGGCCCGCGATCTCCTCCCGCAACCGCCGGCGGACCTCCTGCTCCTCGGACGCACCGAGCGGCAGATCCTCGAGCTGCTCGATGAGCGCACCGATGCGCCACAGGTGCTCGACGACGGCGCGCCGTTTCGCCTCGGTCGGGTGCGCGGTGAGCACCGGCCTGATGCGCAGATCGTCGATCGCGACATGCTCGAGCGCTCCGATCGAGTCCTTCACCGGCTTGCCCGATCGCGCACGGCGTCGGAGCGTGCGTACGCGGTGTCGCTCCTCGGCGAGGTTCACGAGCTGGAAGTAGCACGTGAACGCTCTGATCACGTGCTCGGCTCGTCGCAGGTCGAGGCCGTCGACGAGCTCGGTGATGCGCCGGAGACGAGCCTCGGTGGCGTGTCCTCGGTACGCGATCGTCGCGGTCCGCAAGGCCTCGACGGTGGCGAGCAGCTCTTCGCCGTCGCTCTCGGCGATCGCATCGCCGAGCATCGTCGTGAGCAGGCGCACGTCGGCCCGCAGGGCCTTCGAGCGCGGGCCCTGCCGGCGGGGGTCCCGGCGACCGGAGCCCGCGCGCCCTGTCACCGCATCATCCCCGGAAAGCGTCGGGGTTCAGCAGGGTCGGCGGTCGTGTGCCGTCGATCGCGGCGAAGACGTTGTCGACGACCACTTCGCCCATGGCGTTGCGCGTGTCGACCGTCGCGCTGCCCAGATGCGGGATCACGACCGCGTTCTCGAGCTTCAGCAGACGGGGTTCCACCTCGGGCTCACGCTCGAAGACATCGAGGCCGGCCGCGAAGATCTCACCGGCCTCGAGCGCGTCGGCGAGGGCGGCCTCGTCGATCACCGGGCCGCGTGAGGTGTTCACGACGACGGCCGTCGGCTTCATCATGCGGAAGGCCTCGGCGTCGAACAGGTGGCGCGTCTCGGGCGTGAGGTTCGTGTGGATCGAGACGAAGTCGGCCTGCCCGAGCAGATCCGTGAGCTCGAGTCGTTCCGCGCCGCTCTCGGCCTCCACCTCGGCGGGAAGCTGGATCGCATCGGCGTACACCACGCGCATGCCGAACCCCTTCGCCCGTCGCGCGACGGCCTGGCCGATGCGTCCGAACCCCACGATGCCGATCGTCTTGTGGTGCACGTCCTGGCCGAGCATCATCAGCGGGCCCCAGATCCACGGCGTGCCCGCTCGCAGGAACCGCTCGCCTTCGCCGACGCGGCGGGCCGCCGCCATCAGCAACGCGAAGGCCGTATCGGCGGTCGTCTCCGTAAGCACGTCTGGCGTGTTGGTGGCGAGCACACCGGCCGCCGTGCACGCGTCGACGTCGACGTTGTCGAAGCCGACAGCGTGGTTCGCCACGATCGCGAGCTGCGGCCCGGCCGCTTCGAGGAACTCGGCGTCGACCTTCTCGGTGAGCATGGTCACGATCGCGTCTCGCCCGGCGACGACCTGCAGCAGCTCGTCGCGCGGGATGCCGAAGTCGTTCTCGTGCACGGTGACGTCGCACCGTTCCTGCAAGCGGGCGAGCGGCGCGTCCATGATCGGTCGGGTGACGAGCACGTTCGGGCGGTCGGTCATGACGGTGCCTCCCTCGTCGAGCGATCGGGCCGTGGTCACAGGCCCGCATCCGGAGTATGCCGCGACCAGGGCCCGCGCGGGTAGCCTCGTCGCTCGTGCAGCTCGTCACGCCGATCGAGACCGGGCGCCTGCGCCTGCGCCCGTTCCGCGCCGACCGCTCCGACGTCGAGGCGATGCTCGCCGTGCTCGGCGACCCTGACTCGATGCGCTTCTATCCGGCACCGTTCGACCGCGAGGCGACGCTCGCCTGGATCGACCGTCAGCTCGAGCGCTACGAGCACGACGGGTTCGGGCTGCTCGCGATCGAAGATCGCGCGACCGGCGAGGTCATCGGCGACTGCGGTCCCACCGT
This sequence comes from Actinomycetota bacterium, assembly GCA_036379795.1. Lineage (GTDB taxonomy): Bacteria > Actinomycetota > UBA4738 > UBA4738 > HRBIN12 > JAOUEA01. Next base: position 3,340 of record DASVGA010000190.1, read on the forward strand.
GCAGCACGCCGAGGGCGAGTCGTACGTGGAGCTCGGGTGGCACGTGCTCGCATCGCGCCAGCGACGGGGCATCGCGACCGAGGCGGGCGCCGCGTGCCGCGATGCCGTCTTCGCCGAGCTCGGCACGCCGTTCCTGATCTCGCTGATCAGGCCCGAGAACACCCCGTCTCGCCGGGTCGCCACCAAGCTCGGATTCGACGTCTGGCGCGGCACGATCCGTGCCGGCTGGGGGCACCTGATCTACCGGCTGGACCGGCCCACCTGAGCGTTCAGCCGGCGCCGAGCATCTCGCCGACCTTCGCGGCCACCGCGTGCCCGATCGCGTCGTGATCGGACGCCTCGAAGTGGATGCCGTCGATCGGGCTCGACTCCGCGATCGGCGCCAGGTCGAGCAGGGGTACACCCGCGTCGTCGGCGAGCCGGGTGAACGCGTCGGCGAACCCTCTCGACTCCAACTCGCCGTGGGGGGAGTCGTGCTCCCAGGCGCCGAGCGGACCGAAGGGCGGCGAGACGAGCAGGAGCACCTCCGGTGGCTCGTCGTCGGGCCCAGCCTCGCTGGCCCGCGCGACCTCGGCGAGCGTCATCGCGCCGCGAGCCGCATCCTGAGCCGTGAGCCCTCCGGGCACGAAGAGATCGTTGGTGCCGAGCCAGATGATCACGAGATCGAGGGGGGCATGCGTGGCCAGCACGACGTCGAGGTGCGCCAGGCCGTTGCGCCCAGGCTGGAAGGGATCGTCGAAGACCGTCGTGCGGCCGTTCAGGCCTTCCTCGATGACGTGGACGTCATCACCGAGCACGCGCTGCATGACGCCGGGCCACCTGCGCCATCGCGGAAGACGCATCTCGGTGGACGCCTCGTACCCCCAGGTATTCGAGTCGCCGTAGCAGCAGACGGCGGTCACTCCTCGACGTCGATGCGCTCGATCACGACGTCGTCGGCCGGCCGATCCTGCGCGCCGGTCGGCACCTTCGAGATCCGCTCGACCACGTCGTAGCCGTCGGTCACCTCGCCGAAGATCGTGTGCCGCCCGGTGAGCCACTCCGAGGGCGCCACCGTTACGAAGAACTGGCTGCCGTTCGTGCCCGGACCGGCGTTGGCCATGGCGAGCAGACCTGGGCGGTCGAACGCCGGTCCGTCGGCCGGCACCTCGTCCTCGAACGTGTAGCCCGGTCCGCCCATGCCGGTGCCGGCAGGGTCGCCACCCTGGATCATGAAGCCGTCGATCACCCGATGGAAGATCGTGCCCGGGTACAGGGCCTCGCTCTTGGCTTGACCGTCTCGCGGGTCGGTCCACGAGCGGTTGCCGGTCGCGAGGTCTACGAAGTTCTGCACGGTCTTCGGTGCATGGTCGGGCATGAGCTTGACGCTGAACGAGCCCTGGTTCGTCACGAACGTGGCCGTCGGCATGGTGCGACCTCCTCGGTGCTCTCGGGAAGCCGCCAGTGTAGACATCCGGCCCCTTCCGCCACGCCGCGCCACACCGAAGGGTAGATTCCCGCCATGGAAGCGAGCTCTTCGCGGATCGATGTCGCTGTCGGCACGGCCCGCCACGTGACGCGCCGCATCATGGCTCGCTACCCAGCGGTGTACCTTCCGCTGCTCCGCCGGCGTCAGCCGCAGAGCACGATCGGTCCCGACACGCAGGTCGTGATCGACGGGTTCACCAGGTCGGCGTCGACCTTCGCCGTCATCGCGTTCCAGCTCGCGCAGGACGATCACGTGCGGCTGGCCCACCATCTGCACGCGCCGGCGCAGCTGCTCGCGGCGACGCGGGCCGGGTTGCCGACGCTGATGCCAATCAGGCCACCGCGCGACACGG
>DASVGA010000191.1:0-4127 GCA_036379795.1 Actinomycetota bacterium
CGGCCCCTCAGCGCGGGCGACGTACCCGGTCGGCCAACCCGGCGGCGTAGCCGGCCATCTTGGCCGCATCGAGGAAGCCGAGCAACGCCGGCACGGCGGCGGTCGCGACGGCGCGGTCGCGCGGTCCGCGTGATCGCGCCCATCCGCGCGTGACGGGCGTGCGCGCGTAGGCGATCGCACCCGCGACGGCGAGCAGCTTCGGCCCCGTGCGGCCCGAAGCGAGCGCCGCGACGAGCCCGGCGTAGACGGTGAACCGCACCGCGTGACGTTCGGGGTGCATGCCCGCCTGCGCATCGCCCTTCGCGTACCGGAAGTACTGGCGCCACGTGGCAGCGAGGCCCGGTCGCAACCGCCACCGCACCACCGCGTCGGGAGCCAGGCGCATGTCCATGCCGAGCTCGCGCCAGCGCTGGTCGACCCACATGTCCTCACCGATCGGGAGCCACTCCGGGTAGCCGCCGACGGCGTCGATCGCCTCGCGCCGGAACGCCACAGACCGGTGCGAGGGGTTGAACCGCGCCGCGTCGACGCCGCGCGCGTCGAGCGGAAGGTTCACGGCCGCCACGCATCGGTCGAACGTCGTCTCGATCACCGGATCCGTGAGGCCCATCGACACCTGGGCGCCGGCTTCGATCGGCGCCACGATGGCTTCGAGCCATCGGGGGTCGAGCTCGCAGTCGGCGTCGGTGACCGCGATCACGTCGTGGGTCGCCGCCGCGAGGGCCACGTTGCGCCCGCGAGAGATGTTCGCGCCGGGTTCACGCATGAGCGTCACGCCGTCGGCTTCCTCGAACGCCTCGGCGGTGCCGTCAGCCGATCCACCGTCGACGATGACGACCTCGTCGGGCGTGCGGGTCTGCGCTGCGAGCGATGCGAGGAAGCCGGGAGCCGCGCCGGCGCAGTCCTTCACCGTCGAGATCAGCGTGACCTTCATCGCGCACCCATGACGTGACGGTACACACGCAGGGTCGCACGGGCCGTCTCCTGCCATGAGAACGTCGCGGCTCGCTCGAGTCCCTGCACGCGGAGCTGCTCGGCGAGCGAAGGGTCGTCGAGCACGCGCGAGATCGCATCGGCGATCGCGCCTTCGTCGAGGGGGTTCACCAGCAACGCGGCGTCACCGGCGACCTCGGGGATCGACGAGCCGTCGGACGCCACCGTGGGGACCCCCCGCGCCATCGCCTCGATCACCGGCAGGCCGAAGCCTTCGTAGAGCGCGGGGTACGCGGCCACGTCGGCTCCGCGGTAGACCGCGTCGAGATCGCCCGCGGCGAGACCGCCGGTGCGCACCACCCGTCCGGGCCCCGGCACGTCGAGCTCACGTCGCAGCTCGTCGTCGAGCCACCCGTCCGGTCCGGCCAGCACGAGGGCATGTGGATGCCTCTCGGCGGCCACCCGGCGATAGGCCCTGATGAGCCGGGCGTGGTTCTTCCTCGGTTCGAGCGTGCCCACCGAGAGGATGTAGGGCCGTGGCACGCTCAGGCGCTCGAGCGTCGCATCGAGGTCGGTGGGGTGTGCTGGGGGTGGCACCGAAGCCAGGGGCGTGACGTGCACCTTCGAAGCGTCGATGTCGGAATGGCTACGGAGCTCTTCTGCGGTGAAGGTCGACGGCACCAGCACGGCGTCGGCGTGGCGAGCCGTCGCGCGAAGTCCGGCCCGATAGAGGGCTCGCCACGCGCGCGGGAACAGCTCCGGGTGCCGCAGGAACGCGAGGTCGTGGACCGTGACCACCAGGCGCTGACCCCTGCGCGTCGGCGGGATCGCGGCCGGGTTGGCCGCGTGCACGATGTCGACGCCGGCGAGCCGTGCCGGAAGCGCGGGGCGCCGGGTGAGGTTCCACAGTGGATAGAGCAGGCGGATCGGACGATCCACGATCGTCACGGGTGGAAGGCGCTCGAGCCATGATGCCGGGGGACCGCCGGTCGCGAACCGTGAGCGGAACGGCATCAGTTCGAGCGTCGGATCCTGTTCGAACAGGGCGGGAGCGAGCTCCCGCACGTAGGTGCCGATGCCGCCCGGCGCCGAGAACCACGGCTGATCGACGTGCAGCGCGACCTTCACCGAGCCGGTCGCTCCGCGGCACCGTCGCCGATCGAAGGCGACCCTGGATCATCGCGATACGCCTCGACGCACTCACACCCATCGGGCCCCACGGTGGCGGAATGCGTCATACCGGCCGGCAGGTCGAGTCGGTCGCCTTCCCCGAGATCGAGGTCACCCGCTTCGGTATGGAACACGATCGACCCGCCCAGGCAGAAGAGGACCTTGTGCTGGTCATGCTGATGCCTCGCGTAGCGGTCGCCGGGACCGTTCGCCCATGAACGCGCCGGGCCGCACGACTCAGACCTGAAGGCGGCGAAGGCCAGCTCACGCGTCGCCGTTCCCGGTGTGAGGGCAGCTTCCACGATCGGGCAGCCTACCCGGACGGCACCGGCCGGCCCGGGTGACTCTAGTCTGCACTGGACTAGAGCGGGGTGAGGGTTTCGGAGACCTCGATGAACCGCCCGCCGTGCCATGCGAGCACGCGCTCACTGATCGCGCTGGGGCAACAGTGCGCGTCGCCCGGCTCGTACACGCGCGCCACGACGGAGAGACCGAGCGGGTCCGGGCTCGGCTGCACCTGGGCGTCACAGAGCGCACGCGTCCAGATGGGGGAGGCCGCCGCGAGATCGATCACCCGGTACGTGGCGCAGGCGCCGGAGCCGCCCGTGTCCTCGCGGACGAGGGCCTCGTCGCTGCCATCACCGGTGAGGTCGGTCACATCGAGCGAGATCGCGAGCACGCCCTCGCGTCTGCCGTGCGCCAGACCGTACACCGCCCGCCAGGCAGGCTCGCCGCCTTCCGAGCGCTGCCAGACCACGAACCCGCGCGCCTGCACGAACGGGTCGGGTCCCGGCGTCGCGAACGCGATCACGACCGCATCGCCGGCACCGGTGCGAGCGCGACCCACACCGGTCACCTCGTCACCCCGGGGGATGAGAGCAGTCAGCGGCAGGGCACGGATCGCCACGTCTTCGCTGAACGCGCCCGGCACTCCATCGGGAAGCGTCACCGCCACCGGCGAAGGCTCTGGTGAAGGTTCTGGGGAGACGCCTCCTGCGGTCGGTGTCGCCGGGCTCGCACTCTCCTGGGGCGACGAGGGCGACGAGGGCGACGACGGTGCCGCGGCGCCCCCGCACGATGCGAGCAGGAAGGTCAAAGCGCCGGTGAGGGCCATGCGTCGCACGCTTCCGATGCTACCCGCGGTGCCCCGGCCGCTCGGCGTACGATGCCGCGCATGACCCACGACGATGCGCCCCACGCTCCGAAGCGCGTCGGCGATTCGGCGGTGACGCTCACACAGATGATGGAGGTCACCGACGTGAACATCGCCGGCACCGTGCACGGCGGCGTGATCATGCGACTCGTCGACACCGCTGCCGGGCTCGCCGCCGTCCGTCACGCGGGCGGGCTCGCGGTCACCGTCGCGATCGACGAGATGACCTTCCTCGAGCCGGTGCACATCGGCGAGGTGCTGGTGCTGCAGGCGACGGTCAACGACGTGGGCACGACCTCGATGGAATGCGGCGTGCGCGTGGAGGCCCACGACCCAGTGACGGGAAGGATGCGTCACGCGAACAGCGCCTACCTCGTCTTCGTTGCGGTCGACGACGAGGGGCATCCGAGGCCGGTGCCTCCGTTGATCGTCGAGACCGACGACGAGAAGCGTCGTCAGCGTGAGGCGGGGCTCCGCCGCCAGGCGCGGCTCGCGCACAAGCAGGCGGTGCAGGCCGCCCGCGACGCCGAGACGCGGGCCTGACCGAGAGCCGTCGGCACGGTCGATTCCCGGCGGGGACCGCGCCGCGCCCGTGGGAACATGGTGTTCGTACCCCGATCGCGGAAGGACTGATGCACCTGTGAGCAGCGACCTCGCCGGGGCGCGGCAGCGTCTCGACACGGCCGACGGTTCCGTCGACCTGTTCCGGCTCGACGCGCTCGGAACACCCGGCGTCGACCTCGCGCGACTTCCGAAGACCGTGTTGATCCTGCTCGAGGACCTGCTCCGCCGCGCCGGAACCCGCGACGTCTCCGACGACGACGTGCGAGCGCTCGCGGCCTGGCCCGGCCCGGCGGGCGACATCGCCTTC
>DASVGA010000192.1:0-3383 GCA_036379795.1 Actinomycetota bacterium
CGGACCCGTGCCTTTCGGGGCGAACCACTCGGCGTCGGCCCACGTCGCCTCCAGGATCGGCGCCTCGTCGGTCCGATAGGGGCGGAGCGTCACCTGCTCACCGGCGAGCCGCGTCATCGCTGCGTCTCCCACGGCGCGGCGAAGACGCTCGCGAGCGGCACGATCTCGTTCGATCGCCGGCCCGGCATCGAGATCGCGCGGCGGTGCGCGAGCTGGCTGCGCAGCTCCGCGACCTCCCGGCGAAGCGCCTCGACCTCGGACCGGAGCTCGATGATCCGCTTCACGCCCGCGAGGTTCACCCCCGCCTCGGTGAGCTCCTGGATCATCAGCAGGCGATCGATATCGGCCTGGGAGTAGCGGCGGGTGTTGCCCGAGGTGCGCTTGGGCTGAACGAGCCCTTTGCGCTCGTAGATGCGCAGCGTCTGTGGATGCACGCCGGCCAGCTCGGCGGCCACGCTGATGATGAACACCGCTCGCTGATCGACCTGGTCCGCCGGCCTCATGTCGTCACGACGGGTCGCCACGTCACGCCACCCCCAACGGCTTGCGCGGTGAGTCCTGCTGATGCTCCTGGAGCTGCCGCAACAGCTCCTTCTGTTCCTTTGAGAGCTTGCCCGGCACCTCGACCTGCGTCGTGACGAGCAGATCGCCGTGGCCACCCCTCGCCTTGGGTGCGCCTCGCCCCTTGATGCGGAAGGTCTTGCCGGCGGGCGTGCCGGCCGGCACCTTCAGCGTGACCGGGCCGTTCAGGGTCGGCACCTGCACGTTGGCGCCGAGCGCAGCTTCGGGGAAGCTCACCGGCAGATCCAGTGTGAGATGGTCGCCCTTGCGTCCGAAGAGATCGTGGCGCGCGACGTTCACGCGCACGAACAGGTCACCGGGTCGGCCACCGGCAGGGCCCGGTTCCCCCCTCCCGGCCAGCTTGATGCGCGCGCCGTTCTTGACGCCGGCAGGGATCTTCACCTGGAACGTGCGCGATCGGCGCACCGATCCGCCGCCCTTGCACGTTGGGCACGGTGTCTCGATGATGCGCCCGGTCGCTCGGCATCGTCGGCACGGCTGGGCCATCGAGAAGAAGCCTTGGTTCACCGCGATCTCGCCGCTTCCTCCGCACTCGGGACATGCGACCGGGGTCGTGCCGGGTGCAGCGCCCGACCCGCGGCAGGTCTCGCAGACCGCGGGCCCGGTGATCTTCACCGGGACCGTGGTGCCCTGCATCGCGTCCTCGAACGAGACCCGCACGTCGGTCTCGAGGTCGGCGCCCCGCTGCGGACGCGGTGCCGCTCCGGTGCGCGACCTGCCCGTGGCGCCGAACAGACCTCCGAACAGGTCGCCGAGATCCTCGGCGTTCACGTACGTCGCCCCGCCGCCGCCACCGGGCCAGGCGCCGGGCCCGCCGCGTCCACCCGGCTGTGCACCGAAGCCTCCGGGGCCGAAGCCTCCGAAGCCGGAGGCACCCATCTCACGCACCTGGTCATAGGACTTCCGCTTCTCGTCGTCGCCGAGCACGTCGTAGGCGGAGGAGATCTCTTTGAAGCGATCCTCGGCCGCCGAGTTGCCGGGGTTCGCGTCGGGGTGGAACTGCTGGGCGAGCTTGCGATACGCCTTCTTGATCTCGGCGGACGACGCGTTCTTGGCGACCCCGAGCACGCCGTAGTAGTCCTTCTCGAACCACTCCCGGCGCACCTCATCGGCCATGACCGATCAGTCCTTGCGCTCCACGCGCACCCCGGCGTGGCGGAGCACGCGGCCCCGCAAGGTGTATCCGGGCCGCAGCACGTCGACGACGATCGGATCGCCCTCGCCCTCGCCCGTCTGCAGCAGCGCCTCGTGAAGCTCGGGATCGAACGGCTCGCCTTCTGGCTGCATGCGCTCGAGGCCCTCGGCCTTCAGCGCGTCGATCAGCTTGGCGTACACGAGCTCGACCCCTTTGAGGAAGCGTTCGAAGTCGGGCTGTTCCTCGGCCGAGATCAGGGCGAGCTCGAAATCGTCGAGCACCTCGAGCAGCCGGCGGGCGACCGGCATCGCGCCCATCTCCGCGAGCTCGGTCTGCTCACGCATGACCCGCTTGCGGTAGTTGTCGAACTCGGCCTGCAGCCGCCGGAGGTGGTCGAGGTACTGCTGCGCCTCGCCCTGCGCAGCCTGGAGATCCTCGGCGACCTCGGAGCCCTCGTGGCCGGCCGGTTCGCCGGGCTCGGCCGAGGCGGCGGGCGCCCCGGCCTCGCCGGCCGGGACGCCCTCACCGTCGCGCAGCGTCGCGAACCGCCGGCGGTCCGTGATGCGGACGCGCGGCTGTTCGTCGTCGTCACGCTCGCGCTCGTCGGTCACTTCGCCATGACCTCGATCGTGCGCGCCTTGGCTTCCTCGCGCTTGGGCACGAGCACCGTCAGCACGCCGTTGTCGAACGACGCCTCGATGCGCTCGGAGTCGGCGACACGGGGAAGCCGCACCGACCGCGCGAACGAGCCGTAGCTGCGCTCGATGCGGTGGTACTGCCCCTGACGATCATCGCGGGAGAACTGCCGCTGACCACGGATCGTCAGCGTGCCGTCCTCGAACGTGAGCTCGACGTCTTCCGAACGCATGCCCGGAAGGTCGACCGTCACCTCGAAACGGTCCTCGTCCTCTCGGATGTCGAGTGCGGGAACCCATGCGTTCTTCGAGAACGCCTGGCCGACCATGCGGTCGAACTCAGCTTCCACACCCTTGAGATCACGGAACGGATCCCATCTCGTGAGCATCACGACGAACCTCCTTCCTCGACGATCTCGCCCTCGACGACGTCGTCGTCCTCGGGCTCCGACTGTTCGGCGGCGGCGTCGGCACCGTCGCCGGTCGGCTGGCCTGTGCCGGCCGACGCTTGCTGGTTCTGGACCATCTGCTGTCCGACCCGCTGGTAGACCTGCATCACGGCTTCGTTCGCCGCGGTGAGCGCTGCGGCATCGGACGACTCGTCGTCCAGCACCTTCTTCAGATCCTCGTTCCTCGAGACCAGCTCGTCCTTGTCGGCGGCGGCGATCGTCTCGGCGTTGTCCTCAACGAACTTCGCGACCTGGTAGTGGAGCTGGTCGGCGGTGTTGCGAGCCTCGGCGGTCTCGCGCCTGGTGTGGTCCTCGGCGGCGAACTTCTCCGCATCGGCGACCATGCGGTCGATCTCGTCCTTGGACAGGCTCGTGCCACCCGTGATCGTCATCGCCTGCTCCTTGCCGGTGGCGAGGTCCTTCGCGCTCACGTTCACGATCCCGTTCGCGTCGATGTCGAACGAGACCTCGACCTGCGGGACGCCGCGCGGCGCCGGCGGGATGCCGACGAGGTTGAACCGCCCGAGCGACTTCACGCCGGGCGACGCGACCGTCTCGCCCTCGCCCTGCAGGACGTTGATC
>DASVGA010000193.1:0-5980 GCA_036379795.1 Actinomycetota bacterium
CGGTGCGCGGCACGCCGTGATGGGCACCAACTTCACGTTCGGGTACAAGGCGGAGGGCACGGTGGAGGGTCTCCCTGACATGGGGGCGCCCTACGGCATGTCCGCCGAGGGCGTGCCGCTCGTCGAGCTGCACGGGCGCACCGTCTCGAGCTCCTCGATCAGGGACGCCCTCGGCCAAGGCGAGCTGACGTGGCCCCTGGCCGCGCTCGGCCGCCGGTTCGTGCTCGACGGCCAGGTGGTGGGGGGCCAGGGCCGAGGCACCGGGCTCGGTTTCCCCACGGCCAACCTGCGCACGTGGCCGAGGCTGCTGCTTCCCGGTCAGGGCATCTACGCGGCCGTGGCCGAGCACGACGGCCGGCGCTACCGCGCGGCCGTCGACGTCGGCACGAACCCCACGTTCGGGGTCGAGCCGCTCCACGTCGAAGCCTTCCTGCTCGACTACGAAGGTGACGAGATCAGGGGCGAGTCGCTCGCGATCGAATTCTGGGAGCGCCTGCGCGACGAGGTGTGGTACCCGTCGGTCGACGAGCTGGTGACGGCGATCGCCGCCGACGTTGAGCGCACCCGCGCCGTCGTGCCGGATCGGGCGCTCAATCGAGTCGAACCATGACGATCGTGGCTCCATGCCGGCGGATCTCGGAGGTGGACCGGTGAACGAGGACACGTTGCGACACCACAGGGGTCATGCGGACGCGCACGGCGCGTTCGGGAGCGACCGTTTCGGGATGATGGCGGAACGCATAGCCCGGTTCTTCGGCACACCGGCCTACCTCATCACCCAGACGGCGCTCGTCTCGATGTGGGTGGTCTACAACGGCTACGTGGCGTCCCACTACCTGTCCACAGGGGTGTTCGATCCGTTCCCGTTCATCCTGCTGAACCTGGTCTTCTCGACGCAGGCGGCCTACGCGGCGCCCCTGATCCTGCTCGCGCAGACCCGTCAGGCCGCCCGCGACAAGGCGAGCGAGGTCGCCGATGCGGCGCACCGGGAAGAACTCTCGGCACGCGCGCTCGAACAGGGGAGGCAACTCGAACGACTGCTGCAGCAGAACACGGACCTCACCCGAGCCGTCCACGACCTGACCGAGAAGATCCATCGGCTGGTAGCGAGCTCGCACGACCCTGCATCACCTGGTCCCACCGACGGGTAGCTCCGGCTCGCCGACCTGGCCCGTTCGTGGGCGTCGTGCCGCTGGTAGCCTTGGGTACTCACCATGACGTTGACCAAAGACGCGAAGTCCCAGATCATCGCCGAGTACGCGCGAGCCGACGGCGATACCGGCTCTGCCGAGGTGCAGATCGCGGTGCTGACCACTCGCATCGCCGAGCTGACCGAACACCTCAAGACCCACAAGCTCGACCACGCCTCGCGCCGCGGCCTGCTCAAGATGGTCGGCCGGCGCCGTCGTCTGCTCGACTACCTCCGCAACGAGGACATCGAGCGGTACCGAGACGTGATCGCGCGGCTGGGGCTTCGCCGCTGAACGCGCGTGGCGGGTCGCATCGGCCTCGCCGGGCCGAGCGGCGCGAAGGAGTGATGCGTACGAGCGACTGACCCGCCGGGAGGCGGGATACAGGTCGGTAATCAGTAGCGAGCTTCCGGACACGCGCGAGCACTCGCGCCCCGGCGCCCGGCGACTCACCACTGAGGATCGGCCGACCCGCCCCCTTCCGATGTGCGCACGCAACGATGCGCGCGCAGCGAACCAGACCGCACCGCTCATGCGTGTGCGGCACACGAGGAGGAGGGCCACATGGCCACCATCACCAAGTCCCGCGCCTTCGGCGCCAAGGACATCACCTTCGAGACCGGCCGCATGGCCAAGCTCGCCGACGGCGCCGTCGTCGTCACCTACGGCGAGACGCAGGTGCTCGCCACCTGCGTGAGCAGCAATCCCCGTGAGGGCATCGACTTCTTCCCGCTCACGATCGACGTGGAAGAACGCATGTACGCCGTGGGCAAGATCCCCGGGAGCTTCTTCCGGCGCGAGGGGCGCCCGTCGGAGACGGCGATCCTCACCTGCCGGCTCATCGACCGGCCGCTCCGCCCGACGTTCCGTGACGGCTTCCGCGACGAGGTGCAGGTGGTCGTCACCGTGCTCGGCATGGACGGTGAGAACCCCTACGACATCCCCGCGATGAACGCGGCGTCGATGGCGACCTGTCTCGCCGGCTTGCCGTTCGACGGCCCCGTGGCCTCGGTGCGCATGGGTCTGATCGACGGCGAGTGGGTCATCAACCCGACGTTCCAGCAGGTCGAGGAGGCCACGTTCGACGTGGTCGTCGCCGGCCGCAAGAACGATGCGGGTGAGATCGACGTGCTCATGATCGAGGGCGAGGCGCCCGACAACACGTGGGACCTGCTCGCGGGCGGCGCGCCGGCTCCGACCGAGGAAGCGGTCGCCGATGGCCTCGAGGCCGCCAAGCGCGCGATCGCCGATCAGATCGACTTCCAGCGTGAGGTGCTCGACGCCGTCGACGTCACGCCGAAGGAGTGGACGCCTCGTCCGCTCTACGGCGACGACCTGCTCGACATGGTCTCGTCGTTCGCGGCCGAGCGGCTGGGCGAGGCGATCGTGCCCGACAAGGCCGAGCGCGAGCGCAAGCTCGATGCGCTGAAGGCCGAGGCCAAGGAGCACGTCGCGGCCCAGCTCGGCGACGAGGGCGCCGCCCGCATGGGCGAGTTCGGCGCCGCCTGGAAGCAGGTGCAGAAGAAGGTCATGCGTGCCCGCGTGGTCTCGGAGGGCATCCGCCTCGACGGCCGTACCCCCACCGAGATTCGGCCGCTCTCGGCCGAGGTCGGCGTGCTGAAGCGCACGCACGGCTCGGCACTGTTCAGCCGCGGAGACACACAGGTCCTGAACATCACCACGCTCGGCATGCTTCGCATGACCCAGATGATCGACACGCTCGACCTCTCCGACTCCAAGCGGTACATGCACCACTACAACTTCCCGCCCTACTCGACGGGCGAGACGGGCCGCGTCGGCTCGCCGCGCCGTCGTGAGATCGGCCACGGCGCGCTCGCCGAGCGCGCGTTGATCCCGGTGGTGCCGCACGAGGACGAGTTCCCGTACGCGCTGCGGCTCGTGAGCGACGTGCTGAGCTCCAACGGCTCGACGTCGATGGCGAGCGTCTGTGGCTCCACGCTGTCGCTCATGGACGCGGGGGTACCGATCAAGGCTCCCGTGGCCGGCATCGCGATGGGCATGATCGCCGACGAGGGCTCGTTCGTGACCCTCACCGACATCCTGGGAGCCGAAGACGCGCTCGGCGACATGGACTTCAAGGTCGCCGGCACGCGCGAGTTCGTCACCGCGATCCAGCTCGACATGAAGGTCACCGGTCTGCCTGGCTCGGTGCTCGCCGACGCCCTGAAGCAGGCGCGCGAGGCGCGCTTCCAGATCCTCGACGTCATGGAAGCCGCGATCGCGGCGCCGCGCGAAGAGGTCAACGCCAAGGCGCCGCGCATCATCTCGATCCAGATCCCCGTGGACAAGATCGGCGAGGTGATCGGGCCCAAGGGCAAGCGCATCAACGAGATCATCGCGCTGACCGGAGCCGACATCGACATCCAGGACGACGGCACGGTCTTGATCGGCTCGACCCTCGGCGCCGAGGGCGCCGACGAGGCCGCGCACATGATCGACGAGATCGCCAACCCTCGTCCGGTGCTCGTCGGCGAGCAGTACGACGGCACGGTGGTCAAGACCACCACGTTCGGTGCCTTCGTGAACCTCGTGCCGGGACGCGACGGCCTCGTGCACATCTCGAAGCTCGGCAAGGGCAAGCGCCTGTCCAGCGTCGAGGAGGCCGTGAAGGAAGGCGACGCGCTCACCGTGCTCGTCGAGGACATCGACACGCAGGGCAAGATCAGCCTGAAGCCCGTGGGCGAGGAGTGGGCGGTTCCGGAGGGCCAAGCCGATGAGTCCGGCGGTGGCCGCGACCGTGGGCGGAGCAGGGACCAGGGGCCTCGCGGCTCAGGCGGTGGCGGACGTGAGCGGAGCGGCCGCGATCGCGATCGAGGCGGCGCCGACCGCGGCGATCGGCGTGGACGACGCTTCCGTGATGGCGACGGGGGTGGCGAGGCCCAGGCCGAGTCGCCGTCGGGCAGCGCGCCCGTCGAAGCCTCGGTGAGCGGCGACACCCCGGCAGCCGAGTAGGCGGCCGGGTCTCGCCCACACGATGCCGATCGAGCGAACCGAGTTCAGCTCGGGCCTGCGGGTCGTCACGGAGCGGATGCCGAGCGTCCGCTCCGTGTCGCTCGGGTTCTGGGTGCTCGCGGGCTCCCGCGACGAACAGCCTCGCCTGAGCGGGTCGAGCCACTTCCTCGAGCACCTGCTCTTCAAGGGAACCCGGCGCCGCAGCGCGCAGGAGATCGCGGAGAACTTCGATGCGATCGGCGGAGACGTGAACGCGTTCACGTCCCGCGAGTACACCTGCTACTACGCGCGCGTGCTCGACCGCGACCTCGAGATGGCGGTCGATCACCTCGCCGACATGGTGCAGCACTCGGTGATCCGAGCCGACGACCTCGACGCCGAGCGCCAGGTGATCCTCGAGGAGATCAACATGCACGAGGACTCGCCCGAGGACGTCGTGCACGATCTGTTCACGCACACACTGTGGCCGGAGCACCCCCTCGGACGCCCGATCCTCGGCACGGTCGAGACCGTGGCCGCGGCCGGCCGCGCCTCGGTCCGGCGCTTCTACGGCCGCCATTACGTGCCCGGCAACCTGGTGATCGCGGCGGCCGGCAACCTGCGCCACGACGACCTGATCCGCATGCTCCGCGAACGCATGGAGACCGGGCGCAAGCGCAGTGCCCGCGGACATGCGTCGTCGGCGTGGAACCTGCGGGTGCCCGGGCGGGCGCCGAAGCCCTCGGGGGCGCACCTCGTCAAGCGGCGCAAGACCGAGCAGGCACACATCTGCCTCGGCACGAATGGGCTCGCGCGCAACGATCCCGAGCGGTTCGCGTTCCTGATCGTGAACACCGCGCTCGGCGGAGGCATGTCGTCGCGCCTGTTCCAGGAGGTGCGTGAGAAGCGCGGTCTCGCCTACACCGTCTACAGCTACCACTCCCAGTACACGGAGGCCGGACTCTTCTCGGCCTATGCGGGCACCACGCCCGGGCGAGCCCACGACGTGGTGGCGTTGCTGCGGCGTGAGCTCGAGCTCGTGCGCGACGGTGCGCTCGACGAGGGTGAGTTCGAGCGCGCCCGCGGGCACGTGAAGGGCTCGATGGTGCTCTCGCTCGAAGACCCCGGGGGCCGCATGAGCCGCCTCGGACGTTCCGAGATCGCGCACGGCGAGATCCTCACGGTCGACCAAGCCCTGCGCCGCGTGGAGCACGTGACGCTCGACGACGCCCGGCGCGTCGCGGAGCGGGTACTGTCGCAACCGATGACGCTCACCGTGCTGGGGCCGTTCGGTTCCTCCGCCTTCCGCGACGTGCTCGACGACGACGGTCACGGTGCCGCGCGGACTCGCGAGGGCATCGCGTGATCCGCGTCGGGGTCGTCGGGGCCACGGGCAAGATGGGCCGAGAGGTCTGCCGCGCCGTCTCGGCCGAACCCGACATGTCACTCGCCGCGGCCGTGTCGCACTCGGCGGCGGGCTCGACGCTCGCCGATGCCGTCGGCATCGTCGGCGCCGACGGCGATCTCGTGCTCGGCGAGCATCTCGCGGACCTGGCGCAGGCCGACGTCGACGTGCTCGTGGACTTCACGACCCCGGCTCATGCTCCCGATCACGTTGCCTGGGGCATCGCCAACGGGGTGCATGTCGTGGTCGGCACGACCGGCTTCCCGATCGACGATGCGTGGCGCGATGCGCCGGTCGGCGTGATCGTGGCCCCGAACTTCGCGATCGGTGCGGTGCTGCTGATGCGCTTCGCCGAGCAGGCGGCGCGCTTCCTGCCCTCGGCCGAGGTGATCGAGCTCCATCACGAGCGGAAGCTCGATGCTCCCAGCGGCAC
>DASVGA010000194.1:0-3110 GCA_036379795.1 Actinomycetota bacterium
TACGAGGCCTCGCAGGCGGGCGTGCGCATCGATCTGCTGGTCCGCGGCATCTGCTGCATGCGGCCCGGCGTGCCTGCCATGTCCGACGGTGTGCGGGTGCGCTCGATCGTCGGGCGGTTCCTCGAGCATTCCCGCATCTTCCGGTTCGGCAGCGAGGCCCGCGGCTACGACTACCTCATGGGATCGGCCGATTGGATGCCGCGCAACCTTGACCGTCGCGTCGAGGCCCTGACCCCGGTCGAGGACCCGTCGCTGCAGCGGCGGCTCGACGAGATCCTCTCGGTCGAGCTCGACGACGACGAGCTGGCATGGGAGCTCCATGCCGACGGCACGTGGCACAAGGTGTCGTCGGAGAAGGGACTCGACGCCCAACGGGTGTTGCAGCGGCTCGCGGTGGAGCGCTCGGGCGCGGATCGTTGACGGCCCTGCCGCACGATCGCATCGGCATCGTCGTGCCTGACGTCGGCCCGGCCTCGACCACGGCGCAGGTCATCGAGCGCATGGTGGCGACCTCAGCCCAGCGCCTGATCGCCAGCGACCCCGTCGTGAGGCTCGGCGTCGACCCCGAGGGGGTGCATCAGGCGCGGGTCGCGACCCGACGGCTCCGCTCCGACCTGAGGCTCGTGCGGTCGATGGTCGGCCCCGGCTGGCTCGACGACCTGCGCGGCAACCTGCGGTGGCTGGGCGGCGTCTTGGGCGCCGTGCGGGATCTCGACGTGCTGCACGAACGCTTCGTCGAGCACGCGGCGATGTTCCCCCTCGACGCCCAGGCGGATGTGCGTCGGGTGCTCGACCGAGTGCAGGCCACGCGAGAGCCCGCGCGAACGGCTTTGCTCTCGGCCATGCAGGGCTCGCGCTACGAGCGGTTGCTCGAGGCGTTGCGCGAGGCGGCGTCTGACCCTCGCGTGCGTGACCACGTGGCCCACGAGCGCGCTGCCCGCGCGATGGGTCCCCTCATGCGTGCCCCGTGGGCACATCTGGTCAAGGTCTGCGACGGCCTCGACCCCGCCTCACCCGACGCAGCGCTGCACGAGGCACGCATCAGATCCAAGCGGGTGCGCTACGCGGCTGAGGCGCTCGCCCCCGTCTTCGGCGGGCCGGCGCGGCGGTTCGCGCGGCGAGCGGAGGCGCTCCAGGGCGTGTTGGGCAGCCACCAGGATGCCGTGGTAGCCCTGGCGTGGCTGCGTACCTGCGCGGGAGCCGAGAGCGATCTCGCCTTCGGCGCCGGGATGTTGGGGGGCGTCGAGGCGGCGATCCGCGACGACGCCCGCCGCCGGTGGCCACGTCGATGGCGCGCGCTCCGCCGCCGGGCTCCGAGGTTCTGGGAGTGAAGCTGCGCATCCGGGCCGCAGGGGGGGTGGTGCGCAGGCAGCGGGCTGGGACGATCGAGGTCGCCCTCGTGCACCGCCCGCGCTATGACGACTGGACCTTCCCGAAGGGGAAGGCGCTCGACGGCGAAGCGGACGAGCAGACGGCCGAGCGTGAGGTCCGAGAGGAGACCGGGCTGCGCTGCGACCTCGGGCCCGAGCTGGAGACGATCCGCTACCGCGATCGCTTCGGGCGGCCGAAGGTCGTGCGGTACTGGCTGATGGCTCCCACGGGTGGATCGTTCAGACCCAACCGCGAGGTGGACGACCTGAGATGGGTCGATGCCTCCGCAGCCCGGTCGATGCTCACCTACGAGCACGATCGCCGGGTGCTGGCCGACGCCCTGCGGTTCGACCGACCGGTCTATCTGGTCCGACATGCCAAGGCCGGCAACCGTGCGGCCTGGAGCGGCGACGACCTCCGCCGTCCCCTCAGCCGCCGTGGGCATGCGCAGGCCGAGGGCCTGGTCTCGTTGTTCCGGGACCTCGCCGTCGATCGCGTGGTGTCGAGCCCCGCGACCCGATGCCTGCAGACCGTGCGCCCGCTCGCAGCCCAGCGCTCGATGCGCATCGTGGCGCACGACGGGCTCATCGAAGGCGCGAGCCTCGGAGCGACGCTCGAGCTCGTGCGTGCCAGCTCGGGCGCCGTCGTGGCCTGCAGTCACGGAGACGTGATCCCGTCGGTCGTGACGCACCTCGCCGACCACGGGGTGCCGATGGTCGACCCCCCCGCCTGGAAGAAGGGCTCGACCTGGATCCTGGAACGCGACGGTGGTCGGTTCACCGCGCTGCGCTACCTCGCGCCGCCCCCCACCTGAGCGCGACCGACGCCGGCACGACGCTCCGTCGCATGGTCGGCTGGGTGGTCCGATACCCTTCGGCCGTGATCAGCGCACGACGCTACCGGCAGGGGCAGGCCGGTCCGGAGACGTTCGATCCATCGGGGTCCGATGTCCTCGGTGGCGACGACGGCGCGTTCGATTGGATCGACGTCCTCGACCCGCAGAGCGCCGACCTGGAACGCCTCCAAGGGCGGATCGGTCTGCACCCCACGACCGTGGAAGACATGCTGCATCGCCGGCAGCGCACGAAGGTCGAGGTCTTCGAACGCTACGTGTTCATCGTGCTCCGGCCCGTCACCGTGCGACCGGGGCCACCGGCCGCGTTCGACGAGCACGAGGTCCACGTCATCGCCGGCGAAGGGTTCCTCGTCACCCTGCGGTGGTCTCCCGGCTACTCCCTCGACGGGGCGACCGCCCGATGGGAACGCCGCCAGGATCTCAACGACGAAGGCTTCGCGCTGTACTCGATGCTCGACGAGGTGGTCGACGACTACCTGTCGGTGGTGGAGGCCTTGGAGGACGAGGCCGACGAACTCGAGGATGCCGTGTTCGAGCGCGACGGCTCGGTTCGAGGCGACACCGACGTGCAGGAACGCCTGTTCAGGTTGCGCCGCGACACCGTGATGCTTCGGCGCGCCGCCATGCCGCTCCGCCACGGCATCGACATGCTGCAGGAGGAGCCCAGCCTTTCGACGCCCGCGCTCGGCCCGTACTACCGCGATGTGATGGACCACCTCATCCGGGTCGTCGAGCTCGCCGACAACGTGCGCGAGCTGCTGACCTCCCTGCTCGAGGTGCGCGTGGCCCAGGGGGCGAACCGCCTCAACGAGGTCATGAAGAAGCTCAGCGCCTGGGCTGCCATCGTGCTCGTGCCCACCTTGATCGCGGGCATCTACGGTAT
>DASVGA010000195.1:0-3096 GCA_036379795.1 Actinomycetota bacterium
GGAACGATGTGGCACGGCTGCGCGCCGAGGCGCATCGACCCTCCCAGGTCGGTCACGTCCTTCTGCTCCGGCAACAGGTCGATGACCGGGTGCGACGTCGCGGGGTCGAACTCGCTGGAGTTCGCGCCGTCGAGGCCCATGACGTTGCGAGCGAACTCGACGACGGCGCACTGGAGGCCGAGGCAGATGCCGAGGAACGGCACCTCACGCTCACGCGCGTACCGCACCGCGGCGATCTTGCCCTCGACACCCCTGATGCCGAACCCGCCGGGAACCAGGACGCCGTGCACGTCGAGGAGCGCTTCCTCGGTGGCCTGGCCTCCGAGATCGTCGGAGGCGACCCACCTGATCTGCACGTCGGCGCCGTGGTGGAACCCTGCGTGGTAGAGCGACTCCGTGACCGAGAGGTAGGCGTCGCGCAAGGTGACGTACTTGCCCACCACGGCGATCGTGACCGGCTCGGTCGCGGCGTGGATGCGCTCGATGAGCGCCTCCCACTCGGAGAGATCGGGTTCCCCGTCGATGCGGAGATGACGAGCCAGCTCGGTGTCGAGGCCCTCTCGGTGCAGCACCATCGGCACCTCGTAGATCGACGACGCGTCGGGGGCGCTGATGACGCCGCTGATCGGCACGTCGCAGAGCAGCGAGATCTTCTCCTTCAGGTTGCGCCCGATCGGCCGGTCGGAGCGGCACACGATCGCGTCGGGCTGGATACCGAGGGAACGCAGCTCCTTCACGGAGTGCTGGGTCGGCTTGGTCTTGAGCTCACCGCTCGGGCCGATGAACGGCATCAGCGATACGTGCACGAACGCGCACCGGTCACGCCCGATCTCGTTGCGGAGCTGACGGATCGCCTCGAGGAACGGGAGCGACTCGATGTCACCGACCGTGCCGCCGATCTCCACGAGCACCAGGTCGGCGTTCTCGGCCTCGGCGAGCGCCAGGATGCGCTCCTTGATCTCATCGGTGATGTGCGGGATCACCTGCACGGTCCTGCCCGCGTAGTCGCCCCGCCGCTCCTTGGCGATCACCGCCGAATAGATGGCGCCCGTCGTGTGGTTCGCGCCGCGGTGCAGGTCGATGTCGATGAACCGCTCGTAGTGGCCGAGGTCGAGGTCGGTCTCGGCGCCATCGTCGAGCACGAACACCTCGCCGTGCTCGAACGGGTTCATGGTGCCCGGGTCCACGTTGATGTACGGGTCGAGCTTCTGGACGGCGACCTTCACGCCCCGGGACGAGAAGAGCCTGCCGAGGGAGGCGGAGGTGATGCCCTTGCCGAGCCCGGAGGCGACACCCCCGGTGACGAAGATGTACTTCGGCTGCTCCCTCACCACGGAACCCGACTCTAGCAGAGGTCACCGACCTTTCAGGCCAGCCGCCTCGGCGAGCAGCTCCTCGGCGTGGGAAACGGCCGACGCGCTCTCGTCGAGGCCGGCCAGCATGCGCGAGAGCTCGGCCACGCGCCGCTCGTCGTCGAGCACCTCCACCGCCGCCGTGCCGCCCTGCTTGGTGACACGCACGTGCCGGTCGGCGAAGCACGCGATCTGAGGAAGGTGCGTGACGACGAGCACCTGACGATCGCGCGCGAGCCCGGCGAGCCGCCGGCCCACCGCCAACCCGGCCCTGCCGCCGATGCCGGCGTCGACCTCGTCGAAGACCAGGGTCGGCACGTCGTCGAGATCTGCCAGCACGCTGCGACACGCGAGCATCGTGCGTGACAGCTCCCCGCCGGAGGCCGTCTTCGACAACGGCATGGCCGACACCTCGGGGCGCGACGCGAAGCGGAGCTCGACCCGCTCGGCTCCCTGCAAGCCGGGCGACGCCAAGGCCTCGAGCGCGACCTCGACCTGCGCGCCCGGCATGCCGAGTTCGTCGAGCTCGGCGGCGATCGCGTCGCCCAGACTGCCTGCGGCCCGGCGGCGGCCGGCGCTGACGACGCTCGCACGTTCCGCCGCTCGGCCTTCGAGCTCGCCGGCGACGGCCGTGAGCTCGTTGAGGCGGTCGTCGGCGCCGGCGAGCTCACTGAGCCTGGCCGACGCCTGTTCCATGAACCGCAGCACGTCGGCGTCGGTCTCGCCGTACTTGCGCTGCAGGCTCTTCAGCGAACTCAGCCGTTCACGGACGGCCTGCAGCCGCTCGGGATCGGCTGCGAGAGCATCGCGATACGCACGGATGTCACGCCCGAGCTCCGACACCTCGACGGCGAGCGCAGCGGCCCTCGCAGCGAGCTCGGTCGCCCCCGGGTCGAGCGATCGCGCGGACTCCAGGGCACGGGCCGCCTGGGCCAACACGGCATCTGCTCCGCCATCGTCGTCGTCGATGGCCGCCTCGGCGGTCGCACCGAGCTCGAGCAGCCGCTCGACGTGTCCCAGTCGCGCCTCTTCGGCGGCGAGCCGTTCCGATTCCCCCACCTCGGGCATGACGGCCTCGATCTCGCGCACCTGGTAGGCCATGAGATCGAGCTCGCGCTCCCGGTCGCGCGAGGCTTCACGGAGACGCTCGAGCTCGGCCTGCACGCGACGGAGCTCGTCGTAGGTCTCCCGATACGCGCCCAGAGCGACGAGATGGGCCTCACCCGCGGACCGATCGAGGAAGGCGGTCTGGGCCGACGCCTCCAACAGTCGTTGCGTCTGGTGCTGACCGTGGACCTCGACGAGCGAGCCGGCGAGCGATGCGAGCACCGACGACGTCGCCAACTGCCCGCCGACGCGGGCCATGCCTCTGCCCTCGACGGAGACGGTCCTCGCGAGCAAGAGCTCTCCCTCGTCGGCCCAGCCGCCGAGGGGCTCCGGCGGGGCGTCTCCCACGTCGAACAACGCCTGGACCCTGGCGGCGCTCGAGCCCTCGCGCACGAGCGCCGCGCTCGCACGGGCCCCGAGCGCCAACGCGAGGCCGACCGTGATCATCGTCTTGCCGGCTCCGGTCTCCCCGGTGAGGACGTTCAGGCCAGGGTGCAGCGGAAGGTCGAGGTCGTCGATGACCCCGAGACCCGAGATGTGGAGCGCGCGCAACACGCGCGGATGTTAGCCGTCGTCGCCGACATCGGGACGTTGCGTTGTCGGCCGCTCTCCCACCTCGCCGGGGAGATCGAACTTC
>DASVGA010000196.1:0-2443 GCA_036379795.1 Actinomycetota bacterium
TGGGTCTCGTCGATGATGAGGAGCGTGCCGTACTTCGTGCACAGCTCGCGGACCGCCTCGTGATAGCCCGGGTCGGGCAGCACGATGCCGATGTTCGTGAGCGCTGGCTCGAACAGGCAAGCGGCCACGTCGCCGTGGGCCAGCGCCGCCTCGAGACCCTCGAGGTCGTTGATCTCGACCACGCGGGTGGTCAGGTCGAGATCCACGGGCTTGCCGATGTTCCCCACGCGTGACACGGTGCTGCCATCGACGAGCGTGGCGATCGTCTCGTCGACCGAGCCGTGGTAGCACCAGTTGTGCACGACGATCTTCGGACGTTGCGTGATCTCACGGGCCCATCTGATCACGAACCGGTTCGCATCGGTCGCGGTGAGCGTGAACTGCCAGTAGGGGACGCCGAAGCGCCGAGCCATCTCTGTTCCGACCCAGGCTGCATCTTCGGTGGGCAGCATCAGCGTGATGCCCTTGGCCGCCTGCTCGGCGATGGCGTCGACGGCGACCTTCGGCGCGTGACCGGCCATGCCGCCGGTGTCGCCGAGGCAGAGATCGATGAACTCGTTGCCGTCGACGTCGAAGAAGTGGGCTCCCTCGGCTCGGTCGACGAAGATCGGATGGTCACCCGGCCAGCGCGTCATCCAGTTCATGGGCACGCCGAACAGCAGCGAGGACTTGGCGTCCTGGGCGAGTTGCGCGCTCCGCGCATGCCGCTGGCGGAACGTCGCCCGCTCCCGTTCCATCAGTTCCGCCACCCACGAACGATCGATCGTCCTCACCGCGTCGCCCCCTCGTGATCGCCTGCCCGCAGGCAGCCCGGGCTCGGAGTGTAGCCCTAGCATCCAGCACGGCCGTGTCGTCATGGTGCATCAGCGCTCGAGCTCGCCGACTGGACCGGCTCCACCGATAAAGGTAGGCCGAGGTCCGACCGATGGGGTAGGACGATGGAGCCTGAGCACGACTTCCCCCACCGCCGGCTGAACGATGGGCTCAAGCGGCGCTTGGGCGACCTTGCCGTCGACCCCATCAGCGACGGCACACCCCGCCGCCGAGACCACGATGGCTGGCTGGACCGTTGGGTCGCAACGGTCTCGGACCTCACCCGTCTCAAGAACACGCATCCGATGATGGATGCGATCATCGAGGAGCAGGTCGGGCGCAAGATCCGCATCGGCGACCGCTGGCTCACCGATTGGGCATCGTGCAACTACCTCGGCTTCGACCTCGATCAGGAGATCATCGACTCCGTCCCGGAGTACCTGGCGCGCTGGGGCACGCACCCCTCGTGGTCTCGGTTGCTCGGCAACCCTCGTCTGTACCCCGAGATCGAGGAAGAGCTCACCGAGCTCCTCGGTGCCGAGGACACGCTCGTGCTCCCGACGATCACACACATCCACATGTCGGTGATCCCCGTGCTCGCCGGTGACGGCACGATCTTCCTCGACGGCAGGGCCCACAAGACGATCTTCGACGGAGCCATGGTCGCGGCCGGTCACGGCGCGAAGGTCGTGCGGTTCCGACACAATGACCACGAGCACCTCGGGGAGCTGCTCGGCGCGAGCGACCCAGGCAGTCCCCGATTGATCGCGATGGACGGCGTGAACTCCATGACCGGGAACGCGCCCGACCTCGTGGAGTTCTCGCGCATCGCGGGCGAGCACGGCGCGCTCCTGTACGTCGACGACGCTCACGGCTTCGGGGTGGTCGGCGAACGATCGCCCGACGAGCTCTGCGGCTACGGCGTCAAGGGCAACGGCATCATGCGGCACCTCGGCGTTCCCTACGACAACACCGTGTTCGTCGCCGGATTCTCGAAGTCCTACTCATCGCTGCTGGCGTTCGTCGCGCTTCCCACCCGGCTGAAGGATGCGCTCAAGGTGCTCGCTCCTCCCTACCTGTACTCGGGACCATCACCGGTCGCGTCGCTCGCAACCACGATCACGGGGCTCCACGCGAATCGAACGAGAGGCGACCGTAAGCGCGCCGACCTGTGGCGCATGACGCATCGGCTGCTCGACGCCCTCCACGAGATGGGCATCCGCACGCCCAACACCTCGGGGTTCCCGATCGTGGAGGTGCCGCTCGCGAACCACGAGGAGATCGACGACATGGGTCGCTACCTCTTCGAGCACGGGCAGTACGCGACCATGGCCGCCTACCCCCTGGTGCCCGTGAACGAGGTCGGCTTCCGCATCCAGGTGACGGCCGCCAACACCGACGAGGAGATCGACGAGCTGATCTCGGTCCTGGGCTCACTCCACGATCACTTCCTGCTCGAGCAGGCCACGGAGGCGTTCGCGCCCACCGGCCTGGCCTGAGCCGGTCGGAGCGAGGCAGGTATGGCCGAGGCAGACGCCCGCACGGGCAGGTTGCACGACCGGACGGCGCTCGTGACGGGCGGCTCTTCCGGGATCGGCTTGGCGGTCGTGTCGAGGTTCGCCTCCGAAGG
>DASVGA010000197.1:0-3217 GCA_036379795.1 Actinomycetota bacterium
CCACCACCAGGAACCCCTGGCCTTCGTCGATCGGCTCTACGCGCCCGGGCACCTCCCGCACGTCGGCGATGCCGGCGGCGATCGCCTCGTCGGGCACGCCCACGCCGCGACCCAAGGCCATGGCGGCGAGACAGTTGGAGACGTTGAACCCGCCGCGGAGGGAGGAGCGGATCCGCAGGCCCCCCGCGAGGAACGCGATGCCAGAGGGCGACACCTCGACGTCGGTCGCCCGCAGATCGGCGCCCGCGTCGACCCCGAACGACGAGAGCTCGATCGCCGGGGCCTCGAGCAGCCGGCGACCCCACGGATCGTCGGCGTTCACCATCCCGCGACGGGCGTGCCCGGGCCTGAACAGCGTGGCCTTGGCCTCGAAGTACGCCTGCATCGACGGGTGGTAGTCGAGGTGGTCCTGTGACAGGTTCGTGAACGCGACGGCGTCGAACACGATCCCGTCCACCCGGTGCTGGGCGAGGGCGTGCGACGAGACCTCCATCGCCACGAGCTCCACGTCGTCGTCGCGCATCCGTGAGAGCAGGCGATGCAGATCGGGAGCCTCCGGAGTGGTCCGCTCGACCGACACCGGCGTGCCGGCGCTCGCCGCGCCCGTCGTGCCGATCACGCCGACCCGGTGTCCTGCGCGCCGCGCGATCGCATCGAGCAGGTAGGTCGTGGTGGTCTTGCCGTTCGTGCCGGTGACCCCGAGCATCGTCATCGACGCGGCCGGCTCACGGAACGCTCGGGCGGCGACCGGACCCATCGCCCGGCGGACCGAGGGCACCAGGACCTGGGTCGCCGGCAGGTCGAGCCAGCGCTCGACGAGCAGTGCTGCCGCTCCGCGCGCGAGGGCGTCGCGCGCGAAGCCGTGCCCGTCGGCGCGCTCGCCGACGACGCAGCAGAACAGGGCTCCGGGCGTGACGGCACGGGAGTCGTAGACCACGTCGAGCACGGAGACGCCGGTATCGCCCTGGGTGCGCACACCGGGTACGTCCGCGATCAGCACCGAGAGCGTGATCGGCGGGAAGGCAGGCGCAGGCGGGGGAAGGCCCGTTGGGGAGGACACCGATCCGGAGCTTACCCGTGCCCTCGCCACGGGCCGGTAGGCGTCAGGAGGTTCCG
This sequence comes from Actinomycetota bacterium, assembly GCA_036379795.1. GTDB lineage: Bacteria > Actinomycetota > UBA4738 > UBA4738 > HRBIN12 > JAOUEA01. The sequence continues at coordinate 1,117 of DASVGA010000197.1, forward strand.
CCGGCGTGCGGGGGCAACCCGACCGACGGCGCGGCGGGGATCGCGAGCCGCTGGATCGCGTACCTCGCGATCTCCTGGAACAGTGGGGCCGCCGCGAGACCACCGTAGACCGTGCGGGGCTCATCGATCGAGACCGCGATCACGACGCGGGGATCCGCCGCCGGCAGGAACCCCGCGAACGAGGCATGGTAGCGCTGCACGTACCGCCCGTTCTCGTCGAGCTTGCGCGAGGTGCCGGTCTTGCCGGCCACCTGGTATCCGGGGATCTGTGCGTTGACGCCGGTGCCCTCTTCTACGGCGGCGGCCAGCATGCTGGTGAGCAACCGGGCGGTGTCGGGCCGGATGACGCGGCGCTCCTGCCGCGTGGCCAGCGGCTGCATCTCGCCGTCCCTGCCCTCGAAGCCACGGACGAGCGTGGGTGGGATCCACCGGCCTCCGTTGGCGATCGTGGCGTACACGTTCGCCATCTGCAGAGGCGTCACCGAGATGCCTTGTCCGTACGACACCGTGGCCCGGATCACCTCGTCCCAGTCTCGGCCGGGGATCAGGGCACCGGAGGCCTCCGCCGGGAACCCGATCCCGGTCGTGCGGCCGTACCCGAAGCGGCGCATGTAGCCGGCGAGCTGCACGCTCCCCACCTGCTCCGCGATGAGGGCCGCCCCGATGTTGCTCGACTCCGTGATGATGTCGCCGATCGTCATCCACTCCACCGGATGGGGGTGGGAGTCCTCGATCGTGAAGGGGCCGACCCGCAGGCTGGCCGGCACCCGGAAGCGTCGGTCCAGCGACACCGCACCCGACTCGATCGCCGCCGCAGCCGTGATGATCTTGTTCACCGAGCCGGGTTCGAACGCGTCGGTGACCGTGCGGTTGCGCATCACCTCGAGCGGCGCCTCGTTGTAGGCGTTGGGGTCGAACCACGGGTAGGTCGCCATGGCGAGCACCTCGCCGGTGGCCGGATCGATCACGACGGCGGTGCCGCCGAGCGCCTCGTTCGCCTCGACGGCTCGCTCCAGGGCCACCTGCACCATGTACTGCATCTGACGGTCGATCGTCGTGTGCATGGTCGCGCCGGGCTCCGGGGGCACGAAGCGGTCGAGGCCGTTCGAGATCGGTAGTCCGTCGGCCGAGAGCTCGATCGTGCGCTCCCCCGGGGTTCCGGCCAACGTCTCGTCGTAGGCCACCTCGAGGCCGGCACCTCCGACGCCGTCGGCGTTGACGAACCCGAGCACCTGGGACGCGAGGGGGCCGGCCGGGTAATAGCGCTTCGGCACCTCGAGGAAGCCGACGCCCGGCAGGGCGAGCGCCTCGAGCTCGTCGGCGAGCTCGAGATCCACGTGACGGTCGATGTACACGAACGTGCCGTCGGCCTCCAGGGTCGCCTGCACCTCGCGTGCCGGGAGGCCGAGAACCTCGGCGATCGTCTCGGCTTCCGCCTCGGCGTCGACGACGTAGCGAGGATCGACGTAGATGTCGCGAGCCTCTCGGGTGACGGCGAGCGGCACGCCGGACCGGTCGACGATCTCCCCGCGCAGCGCGGGCAGGGTGACCGACCGCACGCGCTGCTGCATGCCGAGCGCCTCCAGCTCGGGGTTGTCACGGACCTGGAGGAACAGCAGCCGCACCACGATGCCGCCGAACGCCATCATCATCACCGCGAACATCGCGACGAGCCGACCTGCGGGCGGGCGGCGCATCTACGCCGAACCTCCGCCTGCGGGCCGTCGATCCTCGGTCTGCCCCGGCACCCGCAGGATCACGGAGTCTCCGGGGGCGGGAACCTCGAGACCCACCATGTCGGCCCACTCGGCCACCCGCATGGGCGAGGAGAGGCTCGCCACCTCCAAGGTGAGGCGTGTGTGGCGTTCCTCGAGCGCCACGACCTGACGCTGTGCGTCGGTCATGCGGTACGTGGTGTTCACGACCATCGCCCCCAGCGCGACGATCGCCCACACCAGCACCGAAACGACCGCGGCGGACAGGAACCAGAAGGCGGGTGTGGACCCGCGGCGCGCCCGACGCTGGGGAGGGGTGGAGGGTGTCGGGCGCGCCGCGGGACGCGGCACGGGACGCGCCGCGCGAGCGCGCGGCCGGGAATCGG
>DASVGA010000198.1:0-2623 GCA_036379795.1 Actinomycetota bacterium
CCCGCCACGGCCGTCTTCCACATGCCTCACGTACCGGACGTCGTTCCCGACGATCTCATCTGAGGCGGACGCGCGTCGGGACGCTTCACATGGTCAACCCCCTGAGCTCCTCCGGCACGAGGTCGGCGAGCTCCCAGCCCGTCCACAGATCGGCGGCGAGGCGAGCGGCCGGCCGCTGGACGCCGTGGCGGCCCGCCCACTCGCAGATGCGCTCGACGTCGCGTTCCAGGAACGCACGCGCGTGACGGTTCTTGCGCGGATCCACGGCCTGCGGCAGGTCGATCACCGTCACGAGGCCGTCCCACACCAGCACGTTGTACGGGGACAGGTCGCCGTGCACGACGTTCAGGAAGAGCATGCGTTCGATCGCACGGAGCAGCTGATCGGCCATGTCCTCGATCTCGTCGGCCCCGTCGGGTCGATACGAGCGGAGCTGCGGCGCCGCGAGCGCCGAGTCGCCGACGAAGGTCATGAGGATGGCATCGCCCGTGCGCTCGATCGGCCGTGGTACCGGGGCGCCGCCGGCCGACAGGGCACGCAGCGTCTCCCATTCCCGGTCGACCCAGATCATGCCCTGCACGTCGCGTCCGAACCGCGTCTTCTGCTCGAGCGCCACGCGGATGCGGCGTTCCTTGATCCATTCCCCGTCGCGGTACATCGACTCGTCGCGGAAGTCTCGCCGGTCCAACGGGTGATAGGCCTTCAGCGCGACGAGCTCCTCGCCGCCCGTCGTGCGCGGGTTGGCGCGGCACAGGTGCACCGAGGCTTCCTTGCCGCTCTTGATCGGTCTCAGCACGGCTTCGATGAGGCCCTCGTCGAAGAAGTGCTCGAACTGGTTGGCGTCGGTCAACGCTTGGCTCCCTTCGCACCTGGTGGTGCCGGGTGGTTCGTGGCAGAGGATGTGCCACGTCCCGGGAGCCGAGCCGATGGAGCTGGCGCGCAGCGGACCCAGCAGGGGCGTTACGCGGGAGCGCCGGCGGGCCGAGTGGGACGCGGCGAGCGCGATGCGTGCATCACCGAGATCGCAGCCATGCTCATCGCCTCCTCTCGAGACCACACTCTCGCGCCCGTCGCGAGCCCGGCAAGGGTAGCACTCGGGGTCGGCCCGGTGTCGGAGGCGGTGGCTACCGTGGGCGCATGCCGAAGATGCGTGCGGTGCTGACCTGTCGCGACTGCAACCAGCAGGTGGCTCAGTGGGTCGGGCGATGTCCCTCGTGCGGGGCGTGGGGCACGATCGAGCAGCGCACCGCGCGGGTCGCGGCTCGCACCGGTTCCCACGATGGCCCGCCGGCCGCGGCGCTCGTCGGTGGCGAGATCGCGAACGACGACGCCCGGGTGCCGACGGGGTTCCCCGGTGTCGATCGGGTGCTGGGGGGTGGCCTCGTGCCGGCCTCGGTGGCCCTGCTCGCCGGTGAGCCGGGCATCGGCAAGTCGACGCTGTTGCTGCACGTCGTCGCACACCTGGCGTCCCAGGGCAGGCGATGTCTGTTGGTCAGCGGTGAGGAGTCCCACGCGCAGGTGGCGTCGCGTGCTCGCCGGCTCGGCATCGCGAATGACGCCGTGCGGTTCGCACCCGGGCGTGACCTCGAGCAGGTGGTGCAGGTCGCGCTCGGCGAGCGACCCTTCCTGCTCGCGGTCGACTCGATCCAGACGATCCGCGACACGAGCGCAACGCAGGTGCCGGGCGGTGTCTCGCAGGTGCGGGCCTGCGCCGACGCGCTCTCGGGACTCGCCAAGGCAGAGGGCATCGCCGTGCTCCTCACCGGTCACGTCACCAAGGACGGCGAGCTCGCGGGTCCGCGGTCCCTCGAGCACGCCGTCGATGCGGTCCTCACCTTCGACGGCGACGTGCGGTCCGGGCTTCGGGTGCTCGCCGGCGGCAAGAACCGCTTCGGCCCCGAGGGCGAGACGGCGTGGTTCGAGATGCGGCCCGACGGGCTCCGCGAGATCGATCCGACCGGCTTGTTGGTGAGCGGAGAGCACGTGCCCGGGGCCGCCACCGCCCTGGTGCAGTCCGGTCGACGGGCGCTCGCCGTCGAGGTGCAGGCGCTCGTCGGCTCGTCCGAGGGTCCGGCACGCCGGCAGGCGACCGGGCTCGATGCGCGCCGGTTCCAGCTGGTGGCGGCCGTGCTCGATCGGGTGGCCGGGCTCTCGCTCGGCCGTGCGGAGCTCTTCGGCGCATCGTCTGGCGGCGTCAGGATCGACGATCCGGCGTGCGACCTCGCCATCGCCGCCGCCATGGCATCGGCTGCCACCGGGGCCGCACCGCCCCGCGATGCGGCGTTCGTCGGTGAGGTGTCGCTCACGGGGTTGGTGCGGGCGGCGCCCGCAATGGCGCAGCGACTCGCAGCTGCCCGCGCGGCGGGCGTGACCAGGGTGTTCGCACCTGCGGGTCACGATGCGGTCGCGGGCGTCGAGGTGCACGCGGTCCGTCATCTCGTCGAGGCGCTGCCGTGGATCGCGACCGCGCACGACCCCGTCACATCGGGCCACCGCCGACGTTCTGCCTAGGCCGAACGAGCCATCGCGTCAGTGGAATAGGCCCTCTGACCTGCGGATTTGGGTTGCGGCGCAAGACCCCCTCGTGCTACCCTGGCGAAGCGATCCAGCGCGACCCCTGTCT
>DASVGA010000199.1:0-2488 GCA_036379795.1 Actinomycetota bacterium
GTGTCGGCGATCACGGTGCTGAAGTCGCCGGCCTTCATCTCCTCGGCGAGCTTCTTGCGCCCGGTCGGGTTGATGCGCTCGCCGATGATCACGAACGGACGTCCGGTGCCGATCACGACCTCACGGGTGGCAGAGCTCACGACGGTCTCGGCCATGCGGATCAGCGCCCCCCGCCGCCGGCGATCGCCTCGCCGCCCCGTACGCCGCCCGAGCGGATCGTCTCGCGCAGGACCTGCTCGTCCCATTCCGAGAGGATCGCCACGGTCTCGGTGTCGACCTCGTGCTGCAGGTCGTCGCCGCACTCGCGGGCATCCATGCGCATCTGCTCCGTGTAGTCGTCGGACCCGATCAGTCCCGCCACCATCGCGGCGGCGTCGACCGCCTCCTGGAACCGATCGGGCAACAAGGCACGGGCGCTGGCTCCACCGGCGCCTCGCGCGACCACCTGCATCGGGATGTCGCGCCATCGGATCACCGTGAGCTCAGCCACGATCGAGGACCTCCCTCGCAGTCACGATGCCGTGGCCGCCGCACGCTTGGCCATCACGAGCGCCTGCGCCGTCTCGGCGGCGACCGCTGCGTCGCGGCAGTAGGCGTCGGCGCCGACCGCCTTGCCGAACTCCTCGTTCAAGGGCGCGCCGCCGACGAGCACGATGACCGTGTCGCGCAGCCCCTTGGCCTCGAGCTCGTCGATCACGACCTTCATGTAGGGCATCGTGGTCGTGAGCAGGGCGCTCATACCCAGGATGTCGGGCTGGTGCTCTTCCAGCGCGGCGAGGTAGTTCTCGACCGGATTGTTGATGCCGAGGTCGAACACATCGAACCCGGCCCCTTCGAGCATCATCGCCACCAGGTTCTTGCCGATGTCGTGGATGTCGCCCTTCACGGTGCCGATCACCACGGTGCCCATGCGCTCGGCGCCCGTCTCCGCGAGCAATGGCCGCAGCACCTCCATGCCCGCCTTCATCGCGTTGGCCGCGAGCAGCACCTCGGGCACGAAGAGGATGCCGTCGCGGAAGTCGATGCCCACGATGCGCATGCCCTCGACGAGCGCCTCGTTGAGCACCCGGTCGGCGGCCCACCCTCGCCCCAGCAGGATGTTCGTGCCCTCGAAGATCTCGTCGGCGAGCCCGTCGTAGAGATCGTCGTGCATCTGCTTCACGAGCTCGTCGTCGGGAAGCGTCGATAGATCGATCTCTTCCTCGTCAGCCATGTCGTCCTCCCCGGCTCCTCGTCGTCAGACCTTCTGTCGCTCACCCTTGGGATCCCACAGTGGATCGTTCGTCACCGTCGCCGCGATCCGTTCGCCGAAGTACTCGATCTCGACCGCGGTGCCCTCGTGCACGATCTCGGCCGGTAGGTACGCGTAGGCGATGCCTCGCCCGATGGAGTAGCCGACGTTCGCGCTCGTCACGTACGAGACCACGCGGCCGTCGTGCCACACCGGCTCTTTGCCCATGACCACCGCCCGCTCCTCGTCGAGGGTCATGCATGCGAGTCGCGAGGCCGGACCGCCGGCGTCGCGGATCGCCTCGAGCGCCGGCTTGCCGGTGAACTCCTTGTCCCAGCGCACCGCGAAACCGAGGCCCGCCGCGAGCGGATCGTGCTCCGTGTCGATGTCCTGGCCCCAGAGCCGGTAGCCCTTCTCGAGCCTGAGCGAGTCGAAGGCGCCGCCGCCCGACGCGACGAGGCCGTGGTCACGGCCGGCTTCCCAGAGCACGTCCCAAGCGCGCTGGCCCATCGCGATCTGCCCGTACAGCTCCCAGCCGAGCTCTCCGGCATAGCTGATGCGCTGGGCCCACACGGGCGTGACCTCGCCGATGCTCAGGTACCGAGCGGTCATGTACGGGAACGCCTCGTTCGACACGTCGACGTCGGTGACCGCGCGGAGCACATCGCGGGCACGCGGGCCCCAGAGCCCGAGCGCGAAGAGGGAGCCGGTGCGCACCGTGATCTGCACCCGTTCGCCGTCGCGGATCTGCGAGCGAAGGAAGGCCTCGTCGTGGTGACCTGAGCCTCCGCCGGTGACCACGCGGAAGCGGTCCTCGGCCTTGCGCGTGACCGTGAGGTCGAGCCGGATGCCGCCGCGATCGGTGAGCGCCGCCGTATAGACGATCGAGCCCACCGGGCGATCGATGCGGTTCGCGAACACCCGCTCGAGGTAGGCGAGGGCGTCGGGCCCGGTCACATCGAACTTCGCGAAGGCGGTGATGTCGAAGAGGGCGGCCCGCTCGCGGGTCGCCAGGTGCTCGGCCCCGACCTCGGGCGACCATCCATGCGCCGCCCAGCCGATGCGTCGCGCCCATTCGTGGGTCACGCCGCCAACGAGCTCGCGGTTGGCCGAGAACCACTGCGGACGCTCCCACCCCGCACCCTGGAAGAACTCGGCGCCGAGGGCCCGTTGCCGCTCGTGGAACGGTGAGAGCTTCAGCCCCCGCGGCGTCGCGGGCTGCTGCAGCGGGTGGATGATGTCGTAGACCTCGCGGTA
>DASVGA010000200.1:0-11034 GCA_036379795.1 Actinomycetota bacterium
CGATCGGAACGCCCGGTCGCTCGTTTCCCAATGGCGGCAGCAACATGCTGGGCGCCACCGCGAACGTGTCCGGATCCTGCTCGATGCGATGGATGTCGTCGAATCGGGTGACGAACCAGAACCCGCCGTAGTGCTCGCTGAACCCGACCGGACAACCCTCACGCAGCTCGCGATACACCTCGAAGGCGATATCGAGGCCCTCGTCGTGATGTCGGAAGTCGCGCGCGAGCGCCTGTACCCGGTCGTCGACCATCTCGGCGAGCGTACGCCCGTGCCCACGGCGTGGGCAATCGGATCGCGAGGCCACACCGACGCTAATGCGAGCGCAGCAGCTCCCGGATCGGCCCCAGGATCGCGCCTACCTCGCCCTCGGCCGAGACGTGTGTGTGGCCGGGGAGGGAGAGGAACGTCGCGCTCGGGATCTCTTCGGCCCCCCGCCGTGCGGCGTCGTGCATCTCATCGTCGCTGCCGCAGTAGATCAGGCAGGGCACGCGCCACCTCGTCAGATCGTCGCTGATCGATCCTTCGGCCGGCACCGACTTCCATGCCGCGTAGAGGGCTTCCGGATCGTTGGCTAGCTCGAGCGTGCGCGCCGGTTCCTGGAACCTGATGCCGAGCCCTGACTCGAAGCCTTCGATCAGGCCTTCCATGCCGTCGGTCCTCGATGCCTCCATGCCGGCAGCGAGGGCTCGGGCGATCGGCGAGGACAAGTCCCACTCGTAGGGTTGGTTGCCGCACAACACGAGCGAGCGCACCCGGTCGGGAGCCTGCTCGCCGATCGCGAATCCGAGCCGCGCGCCCCACGAGAACCCGATCACGTGCGCGCGGTCGATGCCGAGAGCGTCGAGCACCGCGAGGTGGTCTGCCACCCGGATGCGCAGGCCATACGCCGCGGGGTCGATCGGCTTGTCGCTGTTCCCGTGGCCCCGGTGGTCGGAGAAGATCAACCGGAACTCGTCACGCAGGCCGTGCGCGATCCCTGACGCCTGTGCAACGGCGATCGGATCGAGGAATCCCGTGTAGAACACCACGGGCACGCCCATGCCTCCCCAATCCTCGAAGTTGACCCGGAGTCCGTCGATCTGGTTGATGGCGTAGGGCATAGCGGAACCGTCACGTGTCGTCATCGCAGCCTACGCCTCCGCTTGCGGCTCGTCGCCGGTACGGTGACGCCGGTGACCCAGTGATCGTCTCGAGCCAGGAAGGAGCACACGACGATGGAGGCCGCGCTCACGATCTCCGGATCCTCCCGCTCGACTGCAGGCATCCTCCTGCTCGCGGTCGTCACGATCGAGTTCGGAGGCATGTACCTCCTTCGGATCGTGCGCGGTGCCGTGCCCGCGACCCCCTTCCAGGTGGCGTTCGCGCGCGCAGGCCACGCTCACGCCGGCGTGCTCGTGCTCTTCGCCCTGGTCTGCCAGTTCTACGTCGACGCGGTCGCACTCGATGGCATCGCAGCGGTGATCGCCCGAAGCGGCGTGGCACTCGCAGCGATCCTGATGTCCGCTGGGTTCTTCCTCTCGTCGGCAGGCAAGAACCGCACCGAGCCCAACTCGATGATCGCGCTCGTCTACGCCGGTGCGGCGTCGCTTGCCGCGGGCACGTTGACCCTCGGATGGGCTCTCGTCACATCGTGAGCGCAGGGGTCACGAGATCCGATCCTGTATGAAGGTCAGGCTCGTGTGATCGTGGGCGTGATCACGCACCGGCGACCCCCCAGTCATCGAGTGCACTCGTCGTGTCCTCGTACGGCGCCATGGCCTCGAGGAACGCGACGATCGCCCGCCGGTGCGCCGCGTCGAGCAACACGAACTTCGATCTGGCGAACGCCGCGAGAGGCTCGTCGTAGAGGCTCGGCTGCAGGGACCAGACCGTCGAGCTCACGACCGCCGCCCCACCGTCGGGGTGCCGCAACGCGAAGCGCATGTACGCGGGCAGGAAGTACAGGAACCCCGACGCGCTCAGGAACGACAACGCCGCGTACTCGCGTTCGAGAACGTCGTCGGGAACCCCGCGCCAGTCGTCGAACGCGTACAGGGCGACGATGTCTGCATCGTCGGCACAGTCCGGATGCAGGAGCTCGGCGTTCGAAGGCCTCGGCGCGCCGGCGAACGCTGCCTCGACGACCGCGATCGCCTCTTCCGGACTCACGCGATCTCAGCCGCTGACGGGCTCGCGATCGGCGAGCTCGGCGCGAACCGCCGGGGCAACCTCGGTGCCGAGCAACTCGATCGAGCGCATCAGCTTGTCGTGAGGCAGCGACCCGACGCTGAACTGCACGAGGAAGCGGTCGTGGCGGAAGATCTCGTGCTGGAACAGGATCTTCTCGATCACCTGCTGCGGCGAGCCGACGAAATTCGCTCCGCGCAACGTCGCGCCGGCCTCGTACTGCTCGAACGTCATCGGCTGCCAGCCGCGTTCGCGACCGATCGTGTTCATCATCGCCGCCGCGTAGGGGAACGACTCCTCGATCGCCTGCTGTGAGGTGTCGGCGATGTAGCCGTGCGAGTTGATGCTGAGCGCAGGAAGCGGGTCGTGCCCGGCTCGATGCGCGGCGTCGCGGTGCAGCTCGGCGAATGGCGCGAACCGTTCGGGCATGCCCCCGATGATCGCGAGCGCCATCGGAAGGCCGAGCGACCCCGCACGGAACGCCGATTCGGGAGCGCCTCCGACCGCGACCCAGATCGGCAGAGGGTCCTGCACCGGGCGGGGGTAGACCCCGACTCGGCCGTCGAGCGGCGCGCGATGCTTGCCGGACCACTGCACGCGATCGCGCTCGCGGAGCGCGATCAGCATCCTGAGCTTCTCTTCGAACAGGTCGTCGTAGTCGGCGAGGTCGAAGCCGAACAGCGGGAACGACTCGGTGAACGAGCCGCGCCCGGCCATGATCTCGGCACGGCCGCCCGAGAGCAGGTCGACCGTGGCGAAGTCCTGGAACACCCGAACCGGATCGTCGGAGCTCAGCACCGTGACCGCGCTCGTGAGTCGGATGCGTTCGGTGCGAGCGGCCGCAGCCGCCAGCGCGACGGCGGGCGCCGACACGATCAGGTCGGGCCGGTGATGTTCCCCGATGCCGAAGACGTCGAGCCCGAGCTGGTCGGCGAGTTCGACCTCCTCCATGAGGTTCCGCATGCGTTGCTCGGGGCTGATGAGCTCGCCCGTTCGAGGGTCGGGGTACAGCTCGGCGAAGGTGTAGAGGCCGATCTCCATGGGTGGCTCAACCCTGTCACGACGCGAGTTGTTCCGTCATGGCGGCGCGCTCGGCATCGGGCCGGGATCGCCGCCTGCGGCCGCGGTCGCGAGCCTCGATGTGAACAGGCGCCAGCCCTCCTCGTGCATGTCGGCGGACGCACCGTCGGGAAACCCGGAATGGCGGAGCGTGAGCGTCGTGGCGTCGCCATCGGCCTCGAGGTCGATCTCGACCGTCGTGGAACCCGGAGGCACGGTGTCGTCGCCCTCCCATCCCCAGGTGAAGACCACCCGGCGGTGCGGTTCGACTTCCACGTACTCGCCGCTCGCGACCGTCTCGGCATCCATCCACACGAGGAAGACACCGCCGGGGCGAGCGTCGAGCTCGGCGCGCAGGCCCTGCCAGCGCGCGTAGCGATCGGAGTCCGTGAGGTAGGGGAACACGACGTCCGGGGTCGCCTGGAGCCGCACCTGCACCTCGACCACGTCGGCGCCTTCTTGCGTCACGCCTCGTCCTCGATCACGCGTTGCAAGGTCGCGAGGTCATGGCTCCACATCTGCTCGAGGACCGACGCGAGCGGACCCGCCGCCTCGCGGTCCGCCCGGTAATAGCGGCGCGTGGCCTCCCTGCGCTCCGTGACCAATCCGGCCTTTCGGAGCACGCCGAGGTTCTGCGAGATCGCCGGCCAGCTCACGTCGAATCGCGCGGCGATCTCGCCGGCGGAGAGCTCCTGGTCCCAGACCAGCCGAAGTATCTCGCGTCGCCTGGGGCTGGACAGGGCTTCGAGCATGGCCTGCACGCTCAGTAGTTAAGCACATCCTTCAGGTTGACAACAGCTTAAGACCTGCCTTAAGTTGAACAGCGCGCAGCGCTGGGGTCCGGGTCGGAACCGAACACGAAGGGAGCCACGACATGGCGCGTGACATCGTGCAGGCGATCGAGGTGAACGCCGAACCGAAGACCGTCTTCGACACCGTTGCGAGCCGCGAGGGCCTGGCCGCCTTCTGGACCTCGGACGTCGAGGGCGACGATCGGCCCGGAGGCGAGTTGAGCTTCGGGTTCCCGCATGCGCCGTCGCGGCTTCCGATCACGATCGCGACGGTCGACGCGCCGTCGGCGATCCGGTGGGAGTGCTCGTCGGACTGGCCCTTCTGGAACGGCACGACCGTCGAGTGGGCGTTCGAGCCGAGCGAGCACGGCACCCAGGTCGTGCTGCGTCACCTCGGATACGCCGACGACATGCCCGACTTCGCGTTCGGGAGCGTCAACCTCACCTGGGCACTGGTGACGTCCCGTCTCAAGGACGTCGTCGAGAGCGGCGGCGCGCCGAACCCTGCCCTGGGTTGAGCACGCGCGCATCGCATCGCATCGGGAGGCACCCATGGACATCACCATGTCGGAGACGATCGATGCGTCCCGGGATGCCCTCGCCCGCTACGTCATGGATCATCGCAACGACACGACGTGGATCGGCGGCATCAGCGAGTCGGAGTTGCTCGGCGAGGGGCCGTTCGGAGTCGGTTCCGACGTTCGGCGGGTCGCGTCGTTCATGGGCAAGCGCATCGAGTACGTGCTGCGCGTGGTCGATCTCGTGCCCGGCGTGCGCCTGGCGATGCGCTCCGTGCGGGCGCCGTTCCCGATGGAAGTCACCTACACGTTCGAGGACGCGGAGGGTGGAGGCACGCTGGCATCGGTACGGGTCCAGGGCGAACCCTCGACGATGTACAAGGTCGCCGGCCCGATGCTGGCTCGACAGACCCGACGCTCGGTGGCGAGCGATCTGCGCACCCTGAAGGGCCTCATGGAACGCTCGGCGGACGGTGGGGGCGGCGCCGGAGCCGCCGGTTAAGACCCGTCGTCGGCGCCGCCCTCATCCGACGGCTCTTCCGACTCGTCCGCTTCGCCCGGCTCGACCGAGGGTTCGGCGTCGACGCCGCTGCCGGTCACCCGGAAGTCGTCGTCGAGCTGCACCTCGACCACCCTTCCGTCTTCGAGCAGCACGGCGACCTCGTAGGCCGCGCTGCCCTCACCCGCCTCGCTCTCGACGACGCTCACGCCGCCCGTGTGGCGCAGCGCCGCCTCGGTCGCCCGCCCGAGCACGCTGCCCGTGAGCGACGGGTCGCCCCCCCCGGTCGCGACGCTGACCGTGGCGATCGCCCCCGCGACCAGGGCCGCCGCGCCCGCTACGACCATCACCTTGGTCCGGGTGCGCATCGTGCCCCCTCCTGCCTGACGAGGATCTCGGCCGGCATCGTGCCCTGCGGGCCCTGACCCTACGCTGAACCGCCCCCGTGCCCTTCGAGATCAGGCGGGCGCCGAGGGGAAGCTCGCCCGCACCCGGGCTCCTCCCCGTGGACCCTCCGAGGCCGCGACATCGCCGCCATGCGCGTCAACCACCGCACGCACGATAGCGAGGCCGAGTCCGGCGCCACCGCTGTCGCGCGCCCGCGCGTCGTCGAGTCGCACGAACCGATCGAAGACCTTGTCACGGTGGGCCTGGTCGATGCCAGGTCCGTCGTCGTCGACGACGAACTCGACCCGACTGCCATCGTCGGAGACACCGAGCGAGATCTCGGATCGTGCATGGCGGACGGCGTTGTCCGCGAGGTTGCGCACCACCCGCTCGAGCTCGGATGACCGCCCGATCACCCTGCCCGCGCCGACCCCGGTGGTGTCGACCGTGAGCGACGTGGTCGCGCGCAGCCTCTCCGCCTCGGCGAGCACGATGTCGTCGAGGTCGACCTGCTCGTCGCCGGGAGCTTCACCCTCGTCGAGACGCGCGAGCAGCAACAGGTCGTCGACGAGCTGCTCGACCCGCATGTTCTCCATGTGGACGACTCCGGCCAGGTCGTCGACCGCGGTCTCATCGGGGTGCGCCATGGCGACCTCGGCGTGTTGGCGGATCGACGCCACGGGCGAGCGGAGCTCATGCGCCGCATCGGAGACGAACCGTCGCTGCCGCGCCTGTGACGCCTCGAGGCGCGCGAGCATGCGGTTCATCGTGACCGCGAGCCGCGCGATCTCGTCGCCGGTGGAGGGTTCGGGAACCCGTCGGTCGAGGCCGGCAGCCGAGATCGCCTCGACCTCCGAGCGGATCGACTCCACGGGCTGCAAGGCCCGGCCGGTGATCCACCACGTGACGCCGGCCACCACCATCACGAGCACCGGCACCCCGGCAGCGAGCAGAGGTGCCACCGCCCGCGTGGCCTCGCCGATGTCGTCGAGGTTGCGGCCCACCGTGATCGTGCGTGGGCCCTGCGGGGATCGAGCCGCGACCGCAACCACGAGGAAGGATCCGTCCTCGAACGGCACCGCATCGAGGCGCACCGTCTCCTCCGGGGCCAGGTCGGTGAGCGCCGGCTCACCATCGACGTTCGGGCTCGCCTCGACGACGCGGCCGGCCTCGTCGAGCACCTGCACGAACTCGTCTTCGGAGTCACCCTCGAGTGTCGGCGCTCCGCCCGCCTCGATCGACATGGCGACCTCACCGGCACGGGTCTCGGCCTTGTCCTGGACGTCGGCCGTGAGCGCTCGGCCGAGCATGAGGACGAGGGCCACCGAGGCGACGACGAGGGCGAGCCCGACCACCGTCGCCGCAGCGAGCGTCGTGCGGACGCGTACCGACCGCAGGCGGCTCCGAGGTCGGTGGCTCTGGCTCACCCGCCCGAAGCCGCCAGCCGGTATCCGGCGCCCCGGACCGTCTCGATCGAGTCGCATCCGAACGGGCGGTCGAGCTTGTTCCGCAGGTGCCGGACGTAGACCTCGACGATGTTCAGGTCGCCGTCGAACCGGTCGTCCCACACGTGGTCGAGGATCTCGGTCTTCGACACGACCTCACCGGTGCGCCGCAGCAGGTACTCGAGCAACGAAGCCTCGCGCGACGTGAGCCGCACCTCGGTCTCACCCCGCCAGGCACGGCGAGCGCCGGGGTCGAACCGTAAGGTCCCCGCCTCGAGCACGTTCGGGCGCTCGGTCGCGCCCCGTCGCATGAGCGCCCGCAGGCGAGCCACGAGCGCCACGTACGAGAACGGCTTCGTCACGTAGTCGTCGGCCCCCGTGTCGAGCGCCTCGGCCTCGTCGTACTCGCCGTCCTTCGCGGTGAGCATCAGGATCGGGGTCCACACCTCGGCCTCCCTGATCGCGGCACAGACGCGGTACCCGTTGAGGCCCGGCAGCATGATGTCGAGCACGATGGCGTCGTAGTCGTGTTCCAGCGCCATCGCGAGACCGTCGGTGCCGTCGTGTGCGACATCGGTGGCGAACCCTTCGGCATCGAGCCCTCGCCGGATGCCCTCAGCGAGCGCGACCTCGTCTTCGACCACCAACACGCGCATGAACGATCACCCTTCACTCATCCGAGGTCATCTTCCCTCCCCGGGCTGAAGCGCGGCTGAAGGGTGGTGGGGACTGGGACGACGTCTCGGCATGACGCCATGTCACGGTGACACGCTCCACGGCCGGCGACCATCGGCCATTCGAACGGAACCGATACCTACACCTCGAGGACGCGACCAGCGTCCCGCTGACGCGCCCGTGAGGACGAGGCGGGGGACCGAAGGGCGAGCCGGTCAGCTGCCGGCCGACGCGAACTCGTCCCAGATCGGATCGGTGACGGCGTCGTTCTCGGCGAGCCCCCACGTCTCCGTGACCTTGCCATCAGCGATGTGGAACACGTTCACGTAGTTGTACTCGACGCTCTTGCCACTCGGCGCGGTGACGACCGCGGTGCCGAGCACGACCGTGTGGTCGTCGTTCGCGATGATGTCGTGGACCTGCGCCTTCATCGTGTCGGATGACGCAGCCTGGCCCATCAGCTCCCGCACTTCGTCCTTCCCGCGACGAACGCCGGCGGCCCGGCTGTTGCCACCGGTGTGCCAGACGATGTCGTCGGCCGTGTGATCCTCGAGCCACTGCACGTCGCCGCGTTCCATCGCGGCGAACATCTCGCGCACCAACACGGCGTTCGGATGCTCGTCCACGTCCGCTCCTTCCGCTCGTGGGGCGCGGGCAGCCCCGATAGACATCCGCCGCGAGCGTCGCACGGAACTCCCCCGCTGCGCAACAAGCGGATCGAGACCCGTGATGTGACCGTGGGTCGAACAGGGCGACTTGCAGGCCGGATGCGGCACTCACTAGCGTCGATCTCGATGAGGCGTTCAACGATCGCGGCGCTCCTGGCCTTCAGCGCACTCACGCTCGCGCTCAGCCTCCCTGCGACGACCGCGGTCGCGGGCGCGCCGGCGCTCCGCATCAAGGTGATGTCGTTCAACATCCAGTACGGCGCGTACTACTCCACCCTCGACGCCGTGGTCGACGCGATCGTCAGGGCCGACGCAGATGTCGTGGGACTGCAGGAGGCCTTCGGCAAGACGCGGAAGATCGCCCGCATGCTCGGGTGGTACGCCTCACCCCGCTTGCACCTGGTGAGCCGCTTCCCGATCGTGCACCCTGATGGCAGCCGCGTGTCGGGTCCGCCCGGCGGACGCATCCCCGAAGGTGCCTGGGCGTACCTGCTGCTGGGAAACGGCGCGGTCGCGGCGATCGCGCAGACGCATACACCATGGTGGCCGAGCGGCATGTACGCGATGTTGCAGGGGGAGAACGAGGCAGAGGTGCTCTCCCGCGAGCAGCGCAAGCTCGCCTGGCTGCAACCGCATCTCGATGCGGTGGCCGGCCCCGTGGCGGCGGGTGTCCCTACGTTCTTCGTCGGCGACCTCAACACCCCGTCGCACCTCGACTGGACCCAGGCGGCCGTCGACGCCCTCGGTTGGCAGCCGCCGACCCTCGATCCCCCCGGCGAGCGATACGTGGTGGCGTGGCCGGTCACCGTCGAGATGGAGTCGGCGGGCTTCTCCGACACCTACCGGGAGGCGCACCCCGATCCGATCGCCGATCCGGGCTTCACCTACTGCGCCGACCTGTTCCCTGCATGCGGCAAGTGGGACACGTGGGATCGCATCGACTACGTCTACACGGCAGGCCCGATCGGTATCGTCGCGAGCGAGGTCGTCGGTGAAGGCGGCCCGTACACCGACATCCGCAGTCGTCCGTGGCCGACCGACCATCGCGCCGTGGTCTCGACGGTCGACGTCACGCCGGTGATCCCCGATCCTTGGGCAGCTCCGCTCGACGAGCGCGTCTTCGTCGGGCGGCAGGTCGAAGCCGCCTTCCACCACCCGGCGACGGCCGGGCGCACGATCGGACTCTGGCCCTCGGGAGCCGATCCGGCGGTGGATGCGCCCGACGCGTCTGCCACCGTCGACGATCTTGCGAGCGACGGGACCGTGCCGATCGACACCGCGGGCCTCGATGCCGGCGACTACACCGTGGCCCTCGTCGACGGGCCGAGCGTGGTGGCGACCTCGACCGTCGCCCTGGTCGAGCGCGGGGCCCCGGCGACGATCGCGACGTCGGCTCGCCGGTACCAGCGTGGAGAGCCGATCCGCGTGACCTGGACGGGCGGGCCGGGCAACCGGTACGACTGGCTCGGCTTGAACCGCAACTGCTTCGACCCGAGCACCTGTCCGCTGCGGCAATGGCGGTACATCGATGCTCGGATCTCGGGCGCCGCGCGCTTCACACGGGGGTCCGAGGGCATCTGGCCGTTGCGCGCCGGACGCTACGCGGTCTCACTCTGCATCGACGACGACTACCGGTGCGTCGCGACGAGCGAGACCTTCCGCATCGTGCGACCCTAGCGTCCGTGGAGACGTGGGACGCGATCCGGTCGCGGCGCAACGTGCGGACGTTCTCCGACGCGCCGATCGAGCCGGGCGAGCTCGACCGCATCCTCGAGGCCGCCCGCCGCACCCCCTCGTCGATGAACCAACAGGCCTGGGACTTCGTGCTCGTGACCGGCCGCGAGGCCCTCGTGCAGCTCGCACGCGTGTGGAAGTACGCGGATCACGTCGCGACCTCCGCAGCCACGATCGCGATGATCGCCCCGGCTGCACGCGGCGCCGACGAGCGCGAAACGTTCCAGTTCGACCTCGGGCAGGCGTCGATGAGCATCATGCTCGCGGCGGCGGATCTCGGCATCGGCAGCTGCCATGCCGCGGTCGAGGACCAGGCACTCGCCCGTGAGCTGCTGGGGCTGCCCGACGATCGCGAGTGCATGTGGCTCATCTCGCTGGGCCGGCCGGCGGGGCGCGAGCTGGTGCCGATCGAACGCCCCGACCGGCGGGCCTTCGACGACGTGGTGCATCGAGAGCGTTGGTAGCCGCCGTCAGCTGCCGAGCGGCAACGGCTTCTCGCTGAACTCGGCGAGCTCGTCCGCCGGCATCGGATAGGCGAACCAGAATCCCTGCGCGAGCCTGCACCCGTTCGACCGCAGGAACACGTACTCGGCCTCGGTCTCCACTCCCTCGGCGAGCGGCACCATGTCGAGCGACTGCGCGACCTGGATCATCGCCCGGACCATGCCGGCGAGCCTGACGTCCTTGTCGACGTTGCGGATGAACTCCCGGTCGATCTTCAGCACATGGACCGGCATGTGCTTCAGGCGTGAGAGCGACGAATAGCCGGTGCCGAAGTCGTCGAGCGCTAGACGCAGTCCCCAAGCATGCAGTTCCCGGAGCGTCCGCTGGGTCCGATCGGGGTCGGCCATCGCGGTCGACTCGGTGATCTCAGCCTGTACGGTCGATGGGTCGACCCCCGCATCACGAAGTTTCGCCATCACGCGTTCCGCCAGCCGCGGGGTCCACAGCTGCCGGGGAGAGAGGTTGAACGACAGCTCGAGCTCGACGCCCGCCTGCCTCCAGGTCCGCTGCTGCTCGGCGATCCGATCGATCACCCAGTCGCCGATCGCTTCGATCAGACCGAGCTCTTCGGCAACGGGGATGAAC
>DASVGA010000201.1:0-5536 GCA_036379795.1 Actinomycetota bacterium
CTCCTCGGTGAGCTCGTCGACCGGCGGGTCGTCGATCACGATCGAGAACGGCGCCTTCGGGCCCTGGGCCTCGGGGTCGTCGAACGTCCACAGCCGGGCGTGCAGGAACTGCGTGCCGGGGTGTGACTCGTCGGGGCATGGCCACTGGATGCCGCCGAGCTCCTCGAGACGCTTCCAGCTCATGCCCGCGTGCATCGGGCTGAGCGAGCGGAGCTCGTCCCACGCCTGCTCGGGCGTGACCTTCCCCCAGTCCGCGCCCATGCGGTTCGCGAGCTGGGTGATGATCCAGATGTCGTCACGGGCGTTGCCGGGAGGATCGAGCGCCTTGCGGGTTCGCTGCACCCGGCGCTCGGAGTTCGTCACCGTTCCATCGGACTCGAACGCGCTGTTGGACGCCGGGAAGACGACGTCGGCGAGCTCGGCGGTCTTCGTCATGAAGATGTCCTGCACGATCAACGTGTCGAGGCCCTCGAGCAGCTCGACCGCATGCTCCTTGTCGGCCTCGCTCGACGCGGGGTTCTCACCGATGCAGTACACCGCCGTCAGGTCGCCGCGCTCCATCGCGTGGAACATCTCCGTGAGGTGCCACCCGTACGACGGTTGGATCGGCACGCCCCATGCCCGCTCGAACTTCTCGCGCGCGGCGTCGTCCTGCTCGATGTCCTGGAAGCCGGGCAGCTTGTTCGGGATCGCCCCCATGTCGCCCCCGCCCTGCACGTTGTTCTGCCCGCGCAGCGGGTTCACGCCGCTTCCGTACGTGCCGACGTGACCGGTCAGCAGCGACAGGTTGATCAGCGAGAGCACGTTGTCGACGGCGTTGTGGTGCTCGGTGATGCCGAGCGTCCAGCAGATCATGGCGCGGTCGGCCTTGGCGTAGGCGTGCGCGACCTCGCGGATCACGTCGGCCGGCACACCGGTGACCTCCTCACCGCGCTCGAGCGTCCAGTCCATGATCGAGTCGACGTACTCGGCGTACCCGAGCGTGGCGCCGTCGATGAACGCCTGGTGTTGCAGGTCGTTGACGACGATCTCGCGCGCGAGCGTGTTCGACAGCGCGATGTCGGTGCCGACGTCGATGCCGAGCCACAGGTCTCCCCACTCCGCGGACTCGGTCCGGCGCGGGTCGACGACGATCAGCTTCGCGCCGCGGTTCACCGCCTTCAGCACGTGATGGAAGAAGATCGGGTGCGCAGCCCGGGCGTTCGAGCCCCACAGCACGATGAGGTCGGTGTTCTCGGCCTCCTCGTAGGAGCTGGTGCCGCCGCCGGCACCGAAGACGGTGGCCAGACCGACCACCGAAGGCGCGTGTCAGGTGCGGTTACAGCTGTCGATGTTGTTGCTGCCGAGGACCTGGCGGCTGAACTTGCCCGCGATGAAGTTCATCTCGTTCGAGGCTTTCGAACAGCTGAAGATGCCGGTCCCCCGGCCGGGGTTGCGGTCGGCGGCGCGGCGGAGCCCCTCGGCGGCCCGGTCGAGGGCCTCGTCCCAGGTTGCGACTCGCAGCTCGCCGTGCTCGCGAACCATCGGCTCGGTCAGGCGGGTGAGCGTCGTGCTCATCGACACGTCTCCTTCCAGCGTTCGGAACGATCACCGATCCGGCGGCGCCGGGTCCGTGCAATCTTACGGCTCCGAACGGACCCGCTGTATCCGCTGGCACGACCGGCTGTCGACGGCGCCACGAGCCTGCGTATCATCTGCACGAAACGTGACGACTGTCCATCGGCAGGAGGCTCGTGATGAAGCTCGCAGAGGCCCTCGCAGAGCGCGCCGACGCCCAGAAGCGGGTAGCGCAGTTGACGCAGCGCATCCAGCTGTCAGCTCGAACGCAGGAAGGCGAGACCCCGCCCGAGAGTGCGAACGAGCTACTCGGTGAGGTGGACGAGGTGCTCGACCGGCTCGAGGAGCTGATCCGACGCATCAATCGGACGAACTCGGCGGTAGAGCTGGAGCCGGAGCTCTCCCTGACCGATGCCCTGGCGCGTCGCGATGTGCTCGGACTGCGGCGACGGGCGTTCGCGAGCGCGGCCGAGGCAGCTTCGGTTCGCCAGGACCGGTACTCGCGCTCCGAGGTGAAGTTCGTCTCGACGCTCGACGTATCGAGGGTTCGTCGAACGGTCGACGATCTCTCCCGGGATTACCGGGAGCTCGATGCGCGCATCCAAGCGCGCAACTGGGAGGTCGACCTGGCCGAGTAGCGGAAGTCGGTAGTCGCATCCGTCGAGGGCGAGCACATCGAGGTTTCCCTCTGGGCATGGCGGCAGGGGCGCCGCCAAGGGGGTTCGAATCCCCCGGCTCACGTACGAAGCCCAGCACCGTCACACGGGCACCGGGCACGGTCACGCATCATCACCACGTGCTGACTCGGCTGATCGACGAGGGTGGGATCGGGGACCTTCCGCGAAGCGTTCGAATGGCCGAAAGCCGATGCGAGCCGCCATGATGGTGGCCATGGATCGCATCCCTATCGTCGAACGGCCGGAGCGCTCGTCCAACGTCGTGCGCCTGCCGGGTGCCGGCCAGGAGGCCGCGGGCTCGGACGAGGACATGAGCTACGAGGACGCGGTGGCCGCCGACGCCGCCCCATCAGCCGATGAGATACCGCTGCCCGAGCCACCCTCGCTGCCACCGGCCGCCGAGCTCGTGGAGCAGGCCGTGCGGGTCGCTGCCGGTATGTTCGCGGCCGGGGCAAGCGCCCTCGCGGAGGGTCTCCGCTCCACTACGCCGCAACCGCCGGAAGGCGATCTCAGGGGCGACCGGACCGATCCCGTGGCCGGACTCACCGGCGCGGCGCTCGGCGCTGCGGTGATCGCGGCGGAAGCCGCTGCTGGGGCGGCCGAGCAGCTGGCCGTGACCATCGGACCGGCGATGAGCTGGCTCGCCGAGCCGCTCGCCAACGCGGAGGCGAGCGACCTGGCAGCGAGCGTCGTGCGCGTGCTCGACGGCCGGTGGAAGTCCTCGCAGACCGAGATGATCGAGGCGGCCGCGATGTTCCTCGGTGCCGCCGTGCCCGCCATGATCAAGACGGTTGGCGACCGGGTCGACCTCACGGCGCTGGTCCGGGATCACCTCGACGTGAACGCACTCCTCGCCAATGTCGACGTCACCCGCATCGCGGATCGTCTCGACGTCGAAGCGCTCGTGAGCCGAATCGATCTCGAAGCGCTCGCGGAGCGCATCGCTCGCAAGGTCGCCGAGGCCGAGCGCACTTCCGCGCCCGATCCAACCTGACACACGGGAAACGGGCTCCCCTCAGCCCGCGACGCGTTCGGCGTGCGTGTAGATGTTGCAGCGACCCTCGCGTACGAACCCGATGATCGTCATGGCGAAGCGCTCCCCTGCCTCGACCGCGAGCGACGACGGCGCGCTCACCGCGCTCACGATCGGGATGCCCGCCACCGCCGCCTTCTGCACGATCTCGAAGCTCGCGCGGCCGCTCACCTGCAGCACATGGTCCTGGAGCGGCACGCTTCCGGCGAGCACCTGCTCGCCGATCACCTTGTCGACCGCGTTGTGGCGGCCGACGTCCTCGCGGAGCACGACGAGCTCGCCGTCGGTCGTGAACAGCCCCGCTGCGTGCAGCCCGCCGGTCCGATCGAACACGCGCTGTTTCGACCGGAGCTTCTCGGGCAGCGACACGAGCACCTCGGCAGACACCTGGGACCCGGCGGCGACGGGAGCGCAACGCACCTCGATATCGTCAAGCGCCGCCTTGCCGCAGATGCCGCATGACGACGTGGCGTAGAAGTTGCGGTGAAGCCGGTCGTGGTCGAACGGCTGCTCGAGGCTCACCGTCACGACGTTGTAGCGCTGTTCCTCGTCACCGAGATCGTCGCAGTAGGCGACGCGGCGAACGTCGCCGGCCGCGATCAGCCCCTCCGTGAACAGGAAGCCGACCGCCAGCTCGAAGTCGGCGCCGGGCGTTCGCATCGTGACGGCCACGGCGCGAGCCTCCTGACCCGGGCCGCCGGCCCTGATCTCCATGGGTTCCTCGGTCGCCACGGCATCCGGACGCTCGGAGCGCACGCCGTCGTTCACGGCCACGACCCGCACGTCGGTCACGTTGCGTCTCAGGCCCTCAGAGGTCGCCATCGCTCCCAGTATCGACGCACACCCCACCGAAGGTCACGTGGGACGCCTCCGCGTCCCGAACCCGACCTGGGGTCGCGCGACGCGCAACCACGGGTTTGAATCTCGACGACCGGCGGTCGTATCGTCCGGGGCGCCCGCACGCTTCCCAGCAGGAGGGACACGCCGCCGCCATGAAGTCAGGACTCGAGATCGCCCAGGAAGCCGAGCTGCGCCCGATCGCCGACATCGCCGAGCACGCCGGCATCGAACCCGGTGAACTCGAGCAGTACGGGCGATCCCGAGCGAAGATCGACCTGTCCATCCTCGGCCGGCTCGCCGATCGGCCAGACGGCAAGCTCGTGATCACGACCGCGATCACGCCGACGAAAGCCGGAGAGGGCAAGACGACCACGAGCGTCTCGCTCACGCAGGGCCTCGGCGCGATCGGCAAGGACGTGATGCTCTGCCTGCGCGAGCCGTCGATGGGCCCGGTCTGGGGCATCAAGGGTGGCGGCAACGGAGGCGGCTATGCCCAGGTCGTGCCCATGGAAGAGTTCAACCTGCACTTCAACGGCGACTTCCATGCCGTGAGCGCCGCGCACAACCTGCTCTCGGCCGCGCTCGACGCGTCGATCTACCACGGCAACCCGCTCGGCATCGACCCGCAGTCGATCACGTGGCCGCGCACGATGGACATGAACGACCGCGAGTTGCGCAACATCGTCGCCGGCCTGGGGGGTCGCGCCCACGGGTATCCACGCCAGGACGGGTTCGTCATCACCGCGGCGAGCGAGGTCATGGCGGTGTTCGCGCTCGCGAGTGACCTCGCGGACCTACGCGCCCGCCTCGGGCGCATCGTGGTCGCCTCGACCCACGACGGCGATCCCGTGACGGCCGACGACCTTCGGGCGGGCGGCGCGATGACCGTGATCATGAAGGACGCGATCAAGCCCAACCTCGTGCAGACCCTCGAGGGCCAGCCCGTGCTCGCGCACGCCGGTCCCTTCGGCAACATCGCCCACGCGAACAACTCGATCATCGCGGATCGGGTCGCGCTGAAGCTCGCCGACTACGTCGTCACCGAGGGCGGGTTCGCGAGCGACCTCGGGTTCCAGAAGTTCTGCGACATCGTCTGCCGCACCGGCGGGTTCCGACCCAGCGCCGCTGTGCTCGTCACGACGATCAGGGCCACGAAGTCGCATGGCGGCATGGCCTTCGCCGACCTCGGGAACGAGGACCTCGACGCGCTCCGCCGTGGCATCGACAACCTCAGCGCGCACATCGCCATCGTGCGGCAGTACGGGCTTCCGTGCGTGGTGTCGATCAACAACTTCCCGAACGACACCGAGGCCGAGATCGAGCTGATCCGCGAGCTCGCGGTGGAAGCCGGCGCCGAGACCGTGGTCGTGAACCAAGCGTTCGCGCAGGGAGGCGCAGGCGCGATCGAGCTCGCCGAGGCGGTCGTGAA
>DASVGA010000202.1:0-3931 GCA_036379795.1 Actinomycetota bacterium
ATCGCGCGTGGTGGATCCTCGAGAAGGCCGGCGTGCCGCACAGCGTCGTGCCCGGCAACCACGATCTCGGCCCGCGCGGCGAAAGTGCCTCCTACGACCGCTTCTTCCCGCCCTCGACGTACGAGGGTGAACCTTGGTACGGCGGGTACATGGGCGATCCCACCGACGAGGTGCCCGACCCCGAGGACCGCGGGAACAGGGACAGCTACCAGACCTTCTCGGCGAACGGCGTCGACCTGCTGGTGTTGAACCTCGAGATCGACCTTCCGCCCTCCTCGATCGCCTGGGCCGGCGACGTGATCGATGCGCATCCCGACCATCAGGTGATCGTGGTGACCCATCGGTGGCTGCGTCAGGATGGCGTGCGTTGGCGGATCCCGCTGTACGACGAGCGGGTCTCGTCCGCGCCGGAGGACGTGTGGGAACAACTGATCGAGCCCCGCTGCAACGTGGTGCTCGTGCTCACGGGCCACGATGCCGGCGAGGCGCACCGGGTCGACGAGAACTCCTGCGGACGTCCCGTGTTCCAGTTACTGGCCGATTACCAGCGGCGCCCGCGAGGTGGCGACGGGTGGCTTCGCACGATCACGTTCGACTCGGCCGCCTCGATGATGCGCGTGGACACGTACTCGGTCACCCGCAACGCGTTCGAGATCGACGCCAACAGCCGCTTCACGCTGCCATGGGCCGGCGCCGGCGCGCCGTTCGTCGCGCTGGGACGTGACCTCGATGTGACGAGCGGAAAGATGTCGTCGTGGCGATGGTTGGACCTCGAGCCAGGTGGTGCGTACGAGTGGTTCGCGATCGCCGATGACGGCGCGCTCGCGACGGTAGGCATGACCAGACGGTTCTCGACTCCCGTCGAGGAAGCCGTTACCTGGTGAGCCTTCGACGACAGTCGGGACGTGATCCGTATCCTCGTCGACGACTGCGGCGATGGGTGAGCTGGCGCCTTCGTGCGCTGCCCTTTATGCCCTGGAGGAACTCAGGAGCGGTCGAGGGGCTTTTCGGCCCTTCTGACCTGGAGCGGACGACGGGATTCGAACCCGCGACCCCCACCTTGGCAAGGTGGTGCTCTACCAACTGAGCCACGTCCGCGTGGTGGGGTCATGCTAACGCCGACCCCGTGGTCCTTCAACCGATCGATCCCGGCCGCAGCCGGCCTCACGACGTGCCCGTCGAGCCGAACCCCCCCACCCCTCGTTCACTCGGCGGAAGCTCGTCGACCCACGCGGACTCCACGACGGGCACCGCGACCACCACGAGCTGCGCGATGCGATCGCCCCGCATCACCTTGACGGCCTCGGTGCGGTCGAGGTTCACCGCCGCCACCATCACCTCTCCCCGATAGCCGGAGTCGATGAGCCCAGGCGAGTTCGCCAGCGTCAGGCCACGCTTCGAGGCCAACCCCGATCGGGGCAACACGAGCCCGGCGAATCCATCGGGGATCGCGACGGCGATGCCGGTCGAGATCATCGCCCGCTCCCCCGGCAACACCTCGACGTCGTCGTTCGCGCACAGGTCGAGGCCCGCGTCGCCCTCATGCTGGGCGCTCGGCAACGTCGCGTCGGAAGCGAGCCGACGCACCGGCAGCTCCATCAGACCTTGGGCTCCACCAGCTCGATCCGGTTGCCGAACGGATCGCGCACGTGGCAGCGGTGATAGCCCTCGAGGGGCACGTCGTCGGTCACGCGGTACCCCGCGGCCTGGATGCGCTCACGGAGCGTCTCGAGATCGCGAACGAGGAACGCCGGGTGCGCCTTGGCGGCGGGCGTGAACGGTTCCTCGATGCCGAGGTGCACCTCGAGCCCTTCCTCCCGGAACCACACGCCACCGCGCGGCGCGAGCTCTGGTGGCTTGGGCACCTGGGTCAGCCCGAGGATCGCGCCGTAGAAGCGCACGGCGGCTTCCTCCTCGCCCGGAGGCATGGCGAGCTGAACGTGATGCAGACCCTGCAGACGCGCTTCCCCGTCGCTCATGCAGGTGACAGGCTACCGGGCCCCGCTTCGCCCGTCGCGAGACCCGCGTCGTGAGACGAGCCGGGCGCTCGTGGGCGCTGTGCAAGAATGGCCCCGCATGCGACGAGGAGCCGGCGGCCACCACCCCACGGCCGGGCGCGAGAGCCTTCGGAGCCGGGTGGTCACCGTCACAGCGGGCGTCGCGCTGGTGCTCGGCATGCTCGGCGCGTCGGGCGTGGTGAGCTGGACGTTCCTGGAACGCTATCGCGACCCGAGCGCAGCCGCACCCGCCGGCAGCGACACCGCGCACCATCAGTGGCGTATCGAAGTGGTCACCGATGCGGGGCTCGCCGCGTTGCCAGCCGTCGAGACACGCGCTCAGGCCCTCAACACGAACGCGGATCGGCCCGGGCTTCCCATCGCCGGCGCCGTCGCGAGCGCCACGGGCGTCGCCGATCCGCGCGAGCTCGCATACCTGCTGCCTGCGCTCATGGCGATGATCACCGGACTCACGGCCGCCGGCTTCGCCCGTGCGGCGATGCACTCGACGGCATGGGGACTGCCTGCCTACGTCGTCGGCGTCGGGGCATCGGTGCAGGTGGCGCTCACGGCCAACGGCTACTTCGACCAGCTGCTCGTGATGCCGCTGCTGATCGGCGCCGGCGCGTGCGTGGTGTCCGCGGCGTGCGATCGTCGCGTGTACCCGTGCGCCGTGATCCTGCTCGGGGCCGCCTTCGTCGTGCACTGGCAGTTCGCCTCGGCATTCACACTGCTGCTCGCACTCGTTCCGCTCGGAGCGGCCGCGCGATCGCTCAGGGAGCACCGGGACGGCGCCGATTGGCGGACCCTGCCGTCGGTGTCGAGCGCCGTGACCGCCGGCGGTGGCCTCCTCGTGGGTGCGCTCGCGCTCACAGGCGCCGGACCGCTGCGAACCCCCCTCGGACTCACGCACGAAGGCATCGCCGGCAACATCGCGCGCCAACTGCCTCGCTACCGCTTCCCGATCCCCGCGATCACGGCGCTGGGCGGGATCACGGCACTGTGGACCAGGCCGCGAGCTCGGCCATCGCTCTGGTTGCTCGGGCCGTGGGCCTCGGTGCCGGCGGTCGCGGCGCTCGTGTTCGCCGTCGGCCTCGACGTGCCGGTGCAGAGAGCCCTGACCTTCGCCTTGGCGCTCCCGATCCTGTCGGTTGCTCTCGCGGAGACGGTCGTGCGCGCCGGCGTGGGGGTCGCGGGCAGGACGAGCGTATCGCGAGGACGCATCGTCGCCGTGCTCCTCATCACCGGCATGGCCGGCGCGGTCGCCTGGTTCGCCCTCGCCGGCCATGGGGCATGGGTGTCGCGACCGACCCCGATGTCGAACGAGCAGTTCGCGCAGCTCCAGGCGACCGCTCGATACCTCGATGCCGCAGGCGGTCCGGCCGTGGTGGTCGTCGACGTGCCCGAGTCCGGGCGCGGGGCTCCCGGGCGAGACTTCGGCTCCGTGCCGGCGATCCGGCGCCTGCGGGCCCAGCTCGCTCCGGACCTGATCTTGGACGCGAGGGTCTACCTGGGCCACCCGGGCCGGCTGCTCCAGGCCCAGCCGACCCTGCGCCCCGACGTGCCGGGGTTCGACGAGACGTCGCGGGAGCTATGGGCTTCCGTGCAGCCGCTGCTCGAGGCCGATCCGGCCATCATCGTGCTGCGACCCTTCTACCGGGCGTGGGGGGAACTGGTCCGCGATCACCCCGAGTGGAAGGCGACCGATTGGCTCGCCATCGTTCGCGGCCCGGCTCCGGCCGACGGTTCGCTCGCGCTCGGCGAGCCCCGCGCACCCGGCGTGGGCTCGCTCGCGGCCAAGGCCGGGCTGATCCTGCTCGTCGCCGGGGTCGCAGGGCTCGGCTGGACGTGGGCCGCGGGGCCCGCCGACCTCCTCGCTCGTAGCTGCCTCGCGCCCGCCGCCGGCATCGCGGCGATCGTGCTCGTCGGGCTGG
>DASVGA010000203.1:0-5641 GCA_036379795.1 Actinomycetota bacterium
TGGGAGATGCCGCCCTCTCGCTCAAGCTTCTCCATGTCTTCCTTGGCGTGGCGCCGAACGTTGCGAACGGCGACCCTGCCCTCCTCCGCCCGGGTATGGACCTGTTTCACGAGGTCCCTGCGCCGATCCTCGGTGAGCGCCGGGAACGCCAAGCGGATCACCTGCCCGTCGTTCGAGGGTGTGATGCCGAGATCGCTCGACTGGATCGCCTTCTCGATCGCGCCGATCGCGCCCTTGTCGAACGGCTGCACGGCCAGCAGGCGAGGTTCGGGCACGTTGATCGACGCCAGCTGATTCAGGGGCACGGGCGTTCCGTAGTACTCCACGGTGACGCGGTTCAGCACGGCCGGGCTCGCCCTGCCGGTGCGGATCGCGGAGAGCTCGTCCTTGAGATGGCTGACGGCTTGCTCCATCTTGTGGTCGGCGTCCCTGAGGGTGGAATCGATCGTCATGGGGCTCCTTCAGTGCACGAGCGTGCCGATCGGCTCGCCGTTGACGACGCGGCTGATGTTGCCCTCCTGGCGGAGGTTGAACACGATGATCGGCAGCTTGTTCTCCATGCAGAGCGAGATCGCGGTCGCGTCCATGACCTGGTAGCCCTCCTTCAGCACCTCGACGTACTCGATCTCGTCGAAGCGCTCCGCAGCGGCGTCGAGCACCGGGTCGGCGTTGTAGATGCCGTCGACCTTGGTGCCCTTGAGCAAGGCATCGGCCCCGATCTCGAGCGCCCGCTGGGCTGCGCAGGTGTCCGTGGAGAAATAGGGTACCCCGAGCCCCGCGGCGAAGATCACCACCCGCCCCTTCTCCAGGTGCCGGCGGGCGCGCAACGGGGTGAAGGGCTCGGCGAGCTGCGTCATCGTGATGGCGGTCTGGACCCGCGTCGTCACGTGGATCTTCTCGAGGGCATCTTGCAGGGCCAAGGCGTTCATGACCGTGGCGAGCATGCCCATGTAGTCAGCCCGGTTGCGATCGATGCCCGGCGCCTGGCGCCCCCGCCAGATGTTGCCGCCCCCCACGACGACCGCGGTCTGCACGCCGAGGTCGACGACCTCGGCGAGCTGCCTCGCGACGAGCGCCGTCGCATCGGTGTTGATGCCGTATTCGGCGTCGCCGGGTGCGAACGCCTCGCCGGAGAGTTTCAGCAGCACGCGCCCGTACTGGGCCCGCGGCGTGCCCTCCGTGTCGGACATCTACCCCCCGTTTCCCTCTCGTGATGCGGACGCGCGTGCTCGACCTTACGCCTCGGCGGGCTCGGGTGGCGCATCGTCGGCGGCCTCGCCCAGCTTGAACCGGGCGAACCGCCGGACCGCGATGCGTTCCCCGACCTTCGCCGACGTCTCGTCGAGGAGCTGCTGGACCGTCTTCGAGTCGTCCTTCACGTACGGCTGCTCGAGGAGCACGATGTCGCGCACGTAGGCGTCGATCTTGCCACTCACGATCGTGTCGATGATGTGGTCGGGCTTGCCGGCTTCCTTGGCTTGCACCTCGGCGATGTGTCGCTCCTGATCGAGCTCGGCCTGCGGCACCTCCTCGCGCGTGAGGAACCGGGGCGCGGACGGGCTCGCGATGTGCAGCGCGATGTCCTTCACGAGCTTGCGGAAGTCGTCGGTGTTGGCCACGAAATCGGTCTCGCAGTTGACCTCGACCAGCACGCCGACGGTGTTGTTGAAGTGGACGTAGGCGTCGACGAGGCCTTGGTTGGCCGAACGCCCGGCACGCTTGGCGACCGACGCGAGGCCCTTCTCGCGCAACAGCTCGACGGCCCGGTCGAAGTCGCCCTCGGACTCGACCAGGGCCTTCTTGCAGTCCATCATGCCGGCGCCGGTGGCGTCTCGGAGCTGCTTGACGTCGGTGGCGGTCGGCGACACGGCGCTCATGCGCCCTCCTCGACGGCCGCGCCGCCCGCAGAGGCACCCACCGGCTCGACGACCACCGGCTCGTCCGGTGGGGCGGGCTCGTCGGGTGCGGCGGGCTCGTCGGCCGGGACGGAGGGCTCGTCGGCGGGTGCGCTCGCCGACGTCTCGGGAGCATCCGGCTCGAAGATGGTGCTCTTCGCGATCGCGGCGGCATCTTCGGCCGACGGCGTCTCGGACTCCTCGACCCGTGCCGGAGCAGCGGTCGACCTCGGACCGGCGGGCGCCCCCGACCTGGCGGGAGCCGGCGCGGCCTCGGCGGGTTCGTCCTTGGCCATGCCGTAGCCCTCGGCGAGCGCATCGGCGACGACACGGGCCACGAGGCTTACGGCCCGGATCGCATCGTCGTTGCCCGGGATGGGGAAGTCGACCTCGTCGGGATCGCAGTTCGTGTCGACGATCGCGATCACTGGGATCCCGAGCTTCCTCGCCTCGTTGACGGCGATGTGCTCTTTCTTCGTGTCGATCACGAAGATCGCGTCGGGAAGCCGCTCGAGGTCCTGGATGCCGCCGAGGTTGCGCGTGAGCTTGTCGCGCTCGTGGCGCAGGCGGATCGCTTCCTTCTTGGGCAGGTAGTCGAGGGCGCCGGTGCGCTCCATCTCGTGCAACTCTCGCAGACGCAGCAAACGCTTGGAGATCGTTGTGAAGTTCGTAAGCATGCCGCCGAGCCAGCGGTTGTTGACGAACGGCATGCCGACACGCGTCGCGTGGTCCTGAACGACCTCCTGCGCCTGCTTCTTGGTGCCGATGAACAGCACGATGCCTCGGCGGCGGCCGAGGCCCTGCACGAACTCATGGGTCTCCTCGAGCCCCGCGAGGGACTTCTCGAGGTCGATGATGTAGATGCCGGAACGCTCCCCGTACAGGAACCGCTGCATCTTCGGGTTCCACCGGCGAGTCTGGTGGCCGAAGTGCACGCCCGCTTCGAGGAGCTCCCGCCTGGTGACGACAGGCACGAAGCCCTCCTTCTCGGTTGTGGTCCTCCGCCCGGATCGTTCCGCCGCCGGCCCGCTCCGACGGTGCTGAGCGAGACCCCGGCGATGCGGTCCCCGGGCGTGTGAGCTCGGCGCACAGCGCCGGCCCGGGAAGTCTAGCAGCGCCGGCTCAGCGTCCGGCACGCTCCCGTCTGCGCTGCGGTGGCCCCTCGGGCACCTCCGCGGCCACAGACAGGTATCGGTAGGCGACGGCGGCCTGCACGATCACGTGCGACAGGTTCGCGACGAGCACCACGACCCATGCGGTGACGCTCGGGTTGACCCCCAGCTCGGACCCGGGCTTGCCGGGCGCGACGAGCAGGGCGACCGAACCCACGACGTAGATCGCGGCCAGCGATAGGTTCCCCGAACCTGGGAGGCGCGCCGCCCTGAGCGAACGGCCGAGGGCGTCGCTCATGCGGCGCCCTTCGTCGGCGGCGATGACCAGCGCGAAGCTCAGCAGGTAGACGCCGCCGATGAGCGTCGCGAGCTGGATCATCAGCACGAACGTGGGACCGAGCAGCGGGCCGATCAGGCTTCCGAGTGTGAGCAGGCCGACACCGGCGACGTTGACCCCGAGCGCGACCGGAAGCGCTCGGATCGCCCGCTCCAGGGTCCACCGGCCGAGCAGTGACCCGCGGAGCACTTCCACGATCGCTGCGACCAGGAGCGCCTGGATCACAGCACGCACGACCACGAACCCGACGATCGCGAAGAACCCGCCTCGAAGGCCGAACAACGACGTGGAGAGCGTGGCGTCGAAACTCGTGCCGACCGGGGGGAGCGCCAGGGCGGTGACGAAGAGCGCGAACGGACCCTGGTAGCCCAGCGCGAGCGCCACCAGCCACTGCACCGCTACGATCGCGGCGGTTCCGACGAGCAGGATCGGGGTCGCCGTCACGGTGACCACGCCGCGGGCCAGCGACGTCCGGATCCGGGGCATCGACGACGTGCCCGCGACCCGCGGGGTGAAGATGGCATCGAGCAGCCCTCGCCGCTTGGCGGGGCGTGCGGCACCGCCGGACTGGGCTTGCCGCCGATCGGCGACGGCACCCGTCGGCGCTCGCTTCCCCTTGTTCTTGTTCGTCATGAGGGTGGATCCTCGTCTCCGTCTTCCCATGGATCGCGGATCGGCTCGTCGTTCGGATCGTCGTCGCCGACATCGCCGACGATCGCGGTCCCCATGCGCGCGCCCAGCAGACGCCCGAGCAGCCCGGCGACCGTGAGCACCGCCACGAGCGCCAGCGCCATCGAGCCGAGCATCGCACCGATCGAGAGCGTGGTCGGTGATGCTTCGGACACGAGCGTCACCCCGGGGTCGTGCTCGTAGGCCTCGACCCCGTTCAGGCCGCGGGCGCGCACCACGATCAGCCGGTCCGGGGCCACCGCCATCGCGCGGATCGGGGCGCCGTCGGCGGGGCTGCGCCAGACGAGCTCGCCGGTGTCGGTCGCGATCGCGCCGAGTTCGCCGTCGAGCGTCGGTACGAGGAGGAACGACCCGACCACGGCGGGCACGCTTCCGACCGTGGTCGAGTTCAAGGCGAAGTCCCAGCGCTGTTCGCCCGAGGCCGGGTCGAGCGCCCGAACGTGTCCGATCGGGTCGACCACCACGATCGCCTCCGACGAGACGATCGGCGGCGCGATCACATCGAACGCCGCGTTCACCCGCGTGCTCCATCGCTCGGCTCCGTCGATCGCATCGAGGGCGACCACCGTCGTCTCGGACAGTCCCGTGAAGATCGCGAAGACGCGCTCGCCGTCGCTCGACGCTGCGGAGACCACCGCCGACGCGACCGCCGGCTCGTAACGCCACCGTTCCTCACCCGAGGCGGCGTCGAGGGACACGATCACCGGCGAGGAGTCGTCGTCGCCCTGCAGGCTGACCAGGACCTGCGCATCGACGACCGCGATCGATGTCCCGAGCGGAGCCTCGAGGGTCGCGGTCCACGCCACCGTGCCGTCGGTGAGGTCGACGGCGGTCACGATCCCCCCGTTGGCGCCGACGAACGCCCGGTCTCCGTCGACCGTCACGCCCGTGCGGCTGACCGCGTCGAGCGCCACGGGCTTCCACGCCCGCTCCTGGGTCGCGAGGTCGAAGGCGGCGAGGTACGACGTGGCGGGTCCATCTCCCGCGTCGCTCGCGGGTTCGGCGCTCGGCGAGAGCTCCTCGGTGGCGGGCTCACCGGCGACCGCGGGAGCATCGGGCGGGCCGTCGCCCCACCCTTCGGTGTAGACGACCAGCGGGCCGGCGGCGACGTCGGCGATGGCCGCCGCCACCGGGGGCCCGAGGTCGCGAGGCACCGAGAACGCCTGCTCGCCCGTTGACACCTCGAGCCCGAAGACCTGCTCGGGGCCCACCGCGATCGCGATGTCACCGGCGATCACCGGAGCCGAGAGACCGAACCGCGCATCGGGTCCGCCCGGAGCGATCGGCGTGCGCCACGCCTGACGGAAGCCGGGCTCGGGGCCCCCGGAGACCGCTCCGGTCTTGCCGGGGCCACCCTGGAACTGGGTCCAGGTCGCGCCCGCCTGCGCCGCGGCGACACCTGCGCCGAGCAGCGCGAGCGCGCAGGCCGTCGTCGCGGCCGCTCTCATCGAACGCCCCACGTCGCGACGCGCCCCGTGCAGGGGCGTCACGGAGCCGCAGCTCCGAAGTCGAGATCGCGACCGAACGTCGTCAAGGCCGCGACATGGTAGATGGCCGGAGGTCTCCTCACCCGCGCCGATACCGAACCCGGTGTGTGCGTGCGGACC
>DASVGA010000204.1:0-4850 GCA_036379795.1 Actinomycetota bacterium
CCTCCGGCAAGGTGGTGCGGGCCGGCGTGCGGGCCTTCGGCTGGACGATCGCACTGAGCTTCGTCGCGGTGCTCGCCTTCGCGACGCTCCGTCCCGAGGGCCTCGAGCGGTACTCCGTCGAGATGTGGTCGGCAGGCCCACAGCGGGCGGCGCTCTACATCGGCCACCAGGCGCTGCTGCTTCCCGATCAGGCGATGTGGGTGCTGGCTCCGTCGATGGGAGGGTGCGTGTCGGTGCGGGTCGACGACGGCGCGCACGACGTGCTCTGTCTCGACCGCATCCCGCGCGCCTCCGACCCGGCCACGTGGCTGTTGTCCGAGCTCGGTCGGGTCGACGGATCGCCGCCGGTCGCTCCCATGCCGTGGTCGGCCTGGCTCTTCGTCGCCGTGCCCACGGCGGCGATCCTGCTCGGCTTCCGTCGTCTCGGACGGTGGGCTCCGACCCTCACGCGCGCGGCCGCACGAGGGCTGCTGGCGGGGGCGCTGTTCGCCGTGCTCGTGACGGCGACGTCGCTCGCCTCGACGCTCTGGCTGGACCTCGGCGACGGTGCCTCGACGCGCTCGATCGCGCTCGGACCTGACCCTGTCTCGACCGGCGTGCTCGCGCTCGCGTGGGGTTCGGTGGGAGGCGCCGTCGTGAGCGTGGCGAGCTACGTGCCGCGCCGCATCAACCGCCGGAGCTGACCTCGGTGAAGTTCGTCTCGATCTGGGTGAACCGCCCCCATGCCGCAGCCCATCCGGCATCGTCGCGGGGGTACTTCTCGATCGGCGTCGCCGGCGCCTGGCGATCCCAGATGCCGAAGAAGGTGCGGCCGTAGCCCAGCAGGTAGCGCGAGCCCGAG
This sequence comes from Actinomycetota bacterium, assembly GCA_036379795.1. Classification (GTDB taxonomy): domain Bacteria; phylum Actinomycetota; class UBA4738; order UBA4738; family HRBIN12; genus JAOUEA01. The sequence goes on from DASVGA010000204.1 coordinate 842, forward strand.
TGGGTGTACTGCACCGCCGATATGTCGTCGGGATCCGCGGCGACGCCCTGGCCGGACGCCTGCACCGAGCCGGCACCTGCGCCGGTATCGACGGCGGTGTTGTTGGGCTCGAGGGCGACGAATCGGAGCCACGCCTGCCGCCATCCGTCATCGGTGCGCGGGAACCGTTCCGACGGTTGAGCCGGTGACTGACGGTCCCAGATGCCGAAGTCGTCGGCGGTGTAGCCGAGCACGTAGCGGTAGCCGGAATGCGTATAGCGAACCTCGGCTGGTGGTGCCGCGGCAGCGGCCGGCGGCGCATCGGCCGGCTGGGGCGCCGGGGTGGGGGAGCCGATCGTCTCGGTCGGCGTCGGAGACGTGGGCGCCGGGGCCTGGGTCGACGCCGGTGCAGCCGACGCCGGAGGAACCGTCAGGTCACTGTGGCAGTACCGGCATTTGATCGCCTCGTCCTGGATCATCTCCGCGCAGTACGGACACTTCTTCACGGCGGTCCCCTCATGGTCGGCAACTCGGATCGTGACCCTGGCAGGCTACCGGAAGCGCGCCGGTGGAGCCCCGCCGACCCTCGGAAGCCGTTCGGTAGCATGCCCACGGGATGGGGGAGCGCATCGCCGTGCTGGTGTCGGGAAACGGCACCAACCTGCAGGCGCTGCTCGACGACCCCTTCTGCGGTCGCCGCATCTCGCTCGTGCTCGCCGATCGCTGGGGGATCCGAGCCCTGGAGCGTGCCGCGGCGCACGGCGTGGAGACGCTCGTGATCGAACCGGCGTCGTACGAGGATCGCGGCTCGTTCGACGACGCGGTCGCCGCCGCCCTGCACGGTCACGGAGCCGATGTCGTCGTCTCGGCGGGATACATGCGTTTGCTCGGACGCGCCGTGCTCGATCGCTACGGCGGCCGATGGCTGAACACCCACCCCGCCCTGCTGCCGTCGTTCCCCGGCATGCACGGGGTTCGCGATGCGCTCGCCTACGGCGTCAAGGTCACGGGGGTGACCGTGTTCCTCGTGGACGAGGGCATCGACACCGGTCCCGTCGTGCTGCAGGAGGCGGTCGAGGTGCGCGAGGACGACGACTGGGACTCGCTCGAGGCGCGGATCCTCGAAGTGGAGCACCGGTTGCTGCCGGTGGCTGTGAGAGCGCTCATCGAGGGGCGGCTCGAGGTGACGGGACGCCACGTGACGATGCGTCCGCACGGTCGATGACGCGCGACGGCGTGACCCCGGTGCGTCGGGCGCTGCTGGCGCCCTACGACAAGTCGGGGCTGGCCTCGTTCGCGACGGCGCTGGCGACCCGGGGGGTCGAGCTGGTCGCCTCGGGTGGCACCGCGCGCGTGTTGGCCGACGCCGGCCTCGCGGTCACGCCGGTCGAGCGGGTCACCGGCTCGCCGGAGATGCTCGACGGCCGCGTGAAGACGCTGCATCCCTCGATCCACGGTGGATTGCTGGCCGATCGCCGCAAGCCCAAGCATCTGCAGCAGCTGGCTGAGCTCGGCATCGAGCCGTTCGACCTGCTCGTGGCCGGTCTGTACCCGTTCCGCGAGACCGCCGCGGCGGGCGCCGCCAACGACGACGTGATCGAGCAGATCGACATCGGGGGCCCTGCCATGGTGCGGGCCGCGGCGAAGAACTTCGCATCGGTGGGCGTGGTGGTCGATCCCGGTCGGTACGACTCGGTGATCGCCGAGCTCGATCGCGAGGGCGGGCTCACGCGGGGCACCCGCGAGGCTCTTGCTGCCGAGGCGTTCGCCCACACGGCCTCCTACGACGCCGCTGTCGCCTCGTGGTTCGCCGAGCAGCGGGCCGGCGACCGTTTGCCTGACTACGTGGGGCTCGCCTACGAGAAGATCGCCGACCTGCGTTACGGCGAGAACCCGCACCAGCGCGGTGCGCTCTACGCACAGACGGCGGGAGAGGGGCCGCTGGGCGGCGCCACGGTGCTGCAGGGCAAGGACATGTCGTTCAACAACTGGCTCGACGCGCACGCCGCCCACGAGCTCGCGTCGGCGATGCCCACGGGCTCGGCGGTGATCGTGAAGCACAACAACCCCTGCGGAGCCGCTGCGCTCGGGTCGCTCGCCGATTCCTATCGTGGGGCCCTCGCGTGCGACGAGGTGAGCGCCTTCGGTGGCATCGTGGCGTTCAACGGAGAGGCCGACGCCGAAGCGGCCGCTGCCATGGCCGACGTGTTCACCGAGGTGGTCATCGCACCGGCGTTCACTCCGGGGGCGCGAGACGCCTACGCCGAGCGCACGAACCTGCGCGTGGTTGAAGCGCCCCTCGCCCGCGGAGGCGGTCTCGATGTGCGGCCGCTTCCGGGAGGCGCCCTGGTGCAGGATCGCGACGAGGTGGACGTGCGCAGAGCAGAGCTGACGGTCGTATCGAGACGGGAACCGACGGCTCAGGAGTGGGCGGACCTGGAGCTCGCCTGGACGATCGCGTGGCGGGTCAAGTCGAACACGATCGTGCTCGTGAAGGATCTCGCGACCGTCGGCATCGGCGCGGGGCAGATGTCACGGGTCGACGCCTCCTGGATCGCTGCCCGCAAGGCCGGAGATCGCGCGAAGGGAGCCGTCGTGGCGTCCGATGCGTTCTTCCCGTTCCCGGATGCGCTCGAGGTCGCCGCCGACGTCGGATGCACCGCCGTGATCCACCCGGGAGGGTCCAAGGGCGACGACACAGTGCTCGCAGCCGCAGAGCGACACGGCATGGCGGTGGTACTCACCGGTACGAGGCACTTCCGCCACTGACCGTTGCTTGGTCGGGCCTCGGGCGCACGGGTAGGATTCGGCGCGTGACCGCCCGCATCCTCGACGGCAGAGCGATCTCCGATGCGATCCGCGCCGAGGTGGGAGAACGGGTCCAGGCCCTCGTCGACCGGGGCGCGACGCCCGGGCTCGCCGCCGTGCTCGTCGGTGAGGATCAGGCCTCACGCATCTACGTCGGGGCCAAGCACAAGGCGTGCGCCGACGTGGGCATCCGCTCGGAGCAGGTGGACCTTCCGGCTTACGTGACCGAGGGTGAGCTGCTCGCGACGATCCGCCGGCTGAATCGCGACCCCGAGATCCACGGCATCATCGTGCAGCTCCCGATGCCTCCGCACCTGCACGAGCTCGAGGTGCAGCGCACGGTCTCGCCCGATAAGGACGTCGACGGTCTGCATCCGCTGAACGTCGGCATGATGGTGCGGGGCGAGTCGACGTTCACGCCCGCGACGCCGTACGGCATCGTCGAGCTGTTGCTGCGCGAGGGCATCGAGCTCGAGAGCGCCGAGGTCGTCGTCGTAGGCCACGGCGGTCTCGTCGGCGCTCCGTTGTCGATCATGCTCGCCCACGATTCGATCCGCGGGAACGCGACCGTGACCAGCACTCACGTCAAGACGCGAGACCTCGCCGCTCACACGAAGCGGGCCGACATCCTCGTCGTGGCCGCCGGCGTACCGCAGCTCATCGGCGGCGACATGATCAAGCCCGGCGCGACCGTCGTCGACGTGGGGGTGCACCGCACGCCCGAGGGCTTGGTGGGCGACGTCGTGCACGACGAGGCTGCCGAGGTGGCTGGCGCGATCACGCCGGTGCCCGGCGGGGTGGGTCCGATGACCGTCGCGATGCTGCTCGTGAATACGGTGACCGCAGCGGAGCAGCAGGCGTACGGGCGGTGAGCGCCGCTCGAGGTGCGGCGTCCTCAGCGACGCCAGGCGGACGACTTGCCGCGATCCTGCGGTCGGGCTCGTTCGCGGTCACGGGTGAGATCGTCCCCCCGCGGGGCGCCGACGGAGCCACGGTCACCGCGCACGCTCGTGCGCTCGTCGGATCGATCGACGCGGCGAACGTGACCGACAACCCGATCGCGAGCGCGCACATGTCCGCGGTGGCCGGCGCCGCGTTCGTATCGAGGGCGGGCATCGAGCCGACCCTGCAGGTCACCCGGCGCGACCGGAACCGGCTCGCGATCACGGCGGACCTGCTGGGCGCGTGGGCCCTCGGCGCCCGCAACGTGCTGTGCCTGTCG
>DASVGA010000205.1:0-3760 GCA_036379795.1 Actinomycetota bacterium
CGAGCAGGTCTTCGACTCTCCCCAGCTCGCCTCGATGATGCCGGTCGTCGCCGGGTGGACGGTGGCGCTCGCCCTGCAAGGCCTGCTCGTCGAGTCCTTCCGGGGGCTGCAGCGGTTCGGGTCGGCCACGATGCTCGACCAGGTCTTCACGAACGCGGTCTCGTCCATCGCGTTCGGCATCGTCTGGGCGCTCGGCGCCGACGTGGGCCCGGCCTTCCTCGCGACGCTCACCGCCTCGGGGGTCGCGCTCGCCGTGGGTGTCGCGATGCTGCTCATGTTCCGGCTGCTGCGTGGCCTGGGCACCGACGGTGAGATGGGGCGGGGCGAGATGTTCGCCGTCGCCCGGCCGCTGTGGGTCACGAACCTCGCGATCCTGATGCTCGGTGCGGGCGTGGACCTGCTCATCCTCAACGCGTTCGAACCCTCGTCGGTCGTCGGCCGGTACGGAGTGGCGGCGCGCCTCGTCACCTTCGTGGTGGCACCGTTCGTGATCTTCTCGGGGGTGATCCCGCCGATCATCGCCGAGCTGCACACCCAGGGGAAGATGCGCCAGCTCGAGCAGGCGCTGCGGGCCGGCGCGTCGCTCGCGGGGCTGCCGGCGCTGGCCGTGCTCGTCGTGTTCCTGTTCGCGGGCTCGTGGATCCTCGGCACGTTCTACGGATCGGAGTTCCGCGAGGCCTATCCGATCCTCGCGATCTTGTCGTGTGGCCGCCTGTACGCGGTGTGGGCCGGCTCGGCCGGCGTCACCCTCATGATGACCGGACATCAGCGGGCGATGATGACGATCACGCTCATCTCCGGCACCGTGAGCGTGACCGGCGGCATCATCGCCGCCTCGATCTTCGGAGCCGTCGGCATCGCGTGCGTGACCGCCGGGTCGCAGGTGTTGCAGAACACGATGCAGCTGACCCTCGTCAGGCGCCGGCTCGGCATCTGGACGCCGCTGCACCTGGATCCGCGTGAGCTCTACCGATACCTGCGCCCGCACGGGCGGCAGGGCGAAGCGGCCGAGGACGCCGCCGAGGCCGTGGCCGAGGTGCTCGTCGAGCCTGCCGATGATCCGGGCGACGATCAGCCCCCGGGCGCGTCGAAGGGCCAGACCTCGAGTCCGTGAACGGCGTTGCGCACGTCCATCGTGATGGTGACCGACGCCAGGCGCTCACCGGTATCGAGGTCGAACGCCGTGATCGTGGCCGGTGACGATCCGCCGATCACGGTCGAAGCCCCGACCACCGTGAGGCCCCGTCCGAAGTTGGGGCGGGCGAGGTCGCCGGGAAGGTCGGCATGCTCGAGCGTCTCGGGCGCGTACGCCGGGAGCGCGAGCGAAGACCGCGCCCTGCCCGACCGGTCCGCGTAGACGATACGGTCGCTCGCGGTGTGGTTGAACATGACCCCGTCGCGGAACGGTCGCGCGTTGTGGGTGCCGAACGGCACGGTGGCGAACGCTGAGGGTCGGGAAGCGGAGCCCTCGAGCGGGATCTTCCAGAGCGTGCCGAGCCTGGTGCCGCAGGCGTAGACGGCGCCCTCGTGTGGCCAGACGTTGTTGACGTGCGTGGTGTCGGCCGGCTCCGGTCCGTCGCCACCGGACGGGTCGTAAGCCTTCCATCGCGGCCGCGGCCGGCGACCGAGGCGCTTCACGAACTTCGCCGACGGGCCGTAGCGAAGCATCCAGGCGCGGGAGAAGCCTTGGCGGATCAGGTCGAACTCGAGCACCGAGTCGTAGCCGGTCGACGCCAGGTAGAGCCGGTCGCCCGCCACGTTGATCTCGTGGCAGTGCTTCAGGTAGCGGTTGCGGAACGACCCCTGCTGGCGGAACTCCCGGTCGTAGACGAAGACCTCGTCGCTCGCCGCGAGGTAGACGAGCCCGCCGTGGAACGCGATGCCGCGCAGTCCGCGGTCGCCGCCGCGGCCCTCCCAGTCGATGCTGTCGTCGGACCAGTCGATCACGCGCTCGGCGACGCCCGCCTCGAGATCGACGAGGTAGACCCCGCCGTGGCTCTCACCCTGGTGCACCGACCGGATCACCGAGCTGCACAGCACCCGTGGAAGGGAGGTGGCGCTCACCCGCGCGCCTCGTGCAACGGACCGGCTACGCGGTAGTCGTACCGTCGGAGCAGGGGTCGGGTGATCGTCGTCACGGTGCGGCGGTCGCGTGGAGTGAGCTTCGAGGCCCACTCGATGTCCTCGCGCAGCGGGATGCGACCGGAGCTCATGCGCCAGCGGCTGCCCGACGCGATGTGCCCCGCCGAGAAGTCGATGCCGTCGTCGTGGATGAAGCCCAGGTCGCGCTCGGACAAGGCGCCTGAGAACAGCCCGGCCGCCTTGCGCAGCTGCGGGGCGGGATCATGCACGAGATCCTCGTAGCGGACCACCGCCGATGGCACGCCGATGCGCTGCAGGTGGTCGAAGGCCTCGTTGAACCACATCCACTTGACCGCCGATCGCCACGGGGGTCGCCGGCCACGGAACGCCCCGCGGTGCTCTCCACCCTGCTTCTCGACCCACTTGGTGTTGGAATACGCGAACCCGCGACTGTCACGGATGTGGTGCGCGACCTTGACGTCGAGGTCGGGGACCTGCAAGGCCATGAAGTAGACGTGCGCCGGCACCTTCATCGAGTCGACGAGCACCGCACCGCCGCTCTCCTCGTGCATCGCCCGGTAGACCGGCACCATCAGGTCGGCGTACCGCCGTACCTTGTCGCGGAAGCTCGGCCACACGTCCGGGCGCTGCAGGAACGGCAGCGCCACGGGGTGCGGGAAACGCGTGCCCGCCAGTTGCAGCTCGCCCCGCAGACGGGCCGCCGCCGCCCCGTCGACGGTGTGCCACCCGCCGAAGGCGCGCTCGCCGACCGCGCCCCAGAACCCGCAGGACTCGAAGGGCTCCCCGCAGCTGCAGGTCATGTGCTCGTCGACCCCCTTGTCCCAGATGCGCCCGACCTCTCCGACCGCCTGGTAGCCGGGGATCTCACCGAGCATGCGCGCGAGCAACGTGGAACCGCTCTGGCCGGTCGCTGCGATGCAGATCACTCGGACGCGCTCGGGGGTGGTCATCGTGGTCCTCTCCTGGTGGTCTCGCGGTGTGGTCGGTATCGGCGGTTGCTTCGACGGCTGGAGCCAAGGTGGCTGCTAGCATCGCCTGACCTCCCCGTCTGGAGCCACACCCAACCATGACCAAAGCCGATCCGAGCGACCCGACGGTCATCTTCCTGCACATCGGGAAGACGGCCGGCAGCACGATGCGACGCATCCTGCGGCGACAGTTCTCGCAGGGTCAGGTGCTCGACCTCACCCAGAAGATCCCGGACCCGAAGTACCGCCTGCGTCGTGAGGGCATGCCGGATCTGTTCGCGGCCATGCCCGAGGCCGAACGCGCCCGGCCGCGATTGATCATGGCGCACACGATCTACGGGCTGCACGAGCATGTGCCGCGGCCGTCCACGTACGTGACGCTGCTCCGCGATCCGGTGAAGCTCGTGATCTCGCTCTACGGATTCATCCTGCGGCGTCCGGGTCATCGCATCTTCGGCGAGGTCGCGGGGGCCGATCTCTCGCTCGAGGAGTTCGTGCGGAGCGGCGTGTCGCTCGAAGCCGACAACAGCCAGGTGCGCGCCCTCGCCGGCGACCACACCGCAGGCTTCGGCGAGGTCGACGACGCGATGCTCGAGCGGGCCAAGGCGCACATCGAAGAGCGCGTGAGCTGGCTGGGGTTCGTGGAGCGGTTCGACGACGGGCTCGTGGCCCTGCAGCGCACCTTCGGG
>DASVGA010000206.1:0-7547 GCA_036379795.1 Actinomycetota bacterium
AGTCGTGGTTCGCCCCGCAGGTCGAGGAGATGGTGGCCGCGCGCATCATCGCCCCGCCGGTGGCGGTGGGTGCCGAGGCCGACGCCGCGACCCGTCTGATCGCGCTCTCCGGCCGCGCGCCGTAGGGCGGGCGCTACGCCCGCGGCGCCGGGCAGCCGGGACCGTGGTCGAAGGTCGCGCTGTCGCGCGAGACCCGGCAGCCACGCGTGTCGACGGCCACGAACGCGCTCGCCGGCACCCGCTTCAGCTGATCGAGCAGCCCGTTCGTCCAGGCGTCGTCGACCGTGCCCTGGAAGTACCAGTCGCTGCCGTTGTCGGCGACGATCATGCCGTAGCGCTGCATCGCGAACAGCACCACCCGTGCCCGCGGCGTGAACCCCGAGATGTCGAAGCCGGCCTTCAGACGGAAGCGAGCCCCCATCGGCGGGCATCGCCGGTCGGCCACGCCGGCCTGATGGCGGGCGGGCCAGATGTAGCGGTTCGTCGTACACGCGACCGTGAACCTGATCGCGTGGTCGATCTCGCCCGCCACCACCTCGTCGAAGCGAACCAGCCCCGGGAAGATCGGCAGCCCCGCCGCGTCGGCGCTCGTCCACCCCGGTGGCCGCAGGGCGTCCGAGCCGAGGTCGAAGACGGCACCGCTGCCGGCGCGTGGGTCCCCGCCGTTCCACCTCGCGTCGAAGAGCTCATAGAGCGTGCACGTGTCACGGTCGATCATCAGCGCGTGCCGGTCGGATCCACCCTCGATCGCGGTGCCGGGTCCGAACGGGTAGGGCCCGGGGTCGCTCTCGTCGCGGTAGCGGAACCGCACTCGCACGTCGGCATGCGAGGCACCGACCACCTCGTACGGCATGCCGTACGAGGTGGGCCCGAAGTCGGGATGCAGATCGTTCGATCCGGCGTGTGCGCTGCGTTTCCAGACCGTGCTCTTCGGGTGTACCGGCAACCGAGAGACGTCCATGTTCCAGACGTTGTCGGGGCCGAAGACCTCGCAGGTCGTGCCCGGCACCGGGAGGCCGACCGCGGGCCGGACCGACATGGGGACGAGGACCACGGATGCCGCGATCACGACGACCGAGGCCACGGAGACACGCGGTCCACCCATCGTGGAGGTATCGGCTCAGCGGGCCCGGGAATCGAGGCCTCGCCGCACGCCGCTCGAGGCTAGTTCTCGCCCTCGCCCGCCGCGACTTTCTCGGCCGCGACCGCTCTGGCCTCGATGAGCAGCGCCTCGACCAGCTCGGCTTCGGGCACCTTGGCTACCACCTCGCCCTGTCGGATCACGAAACCGAGGCCGTTGCCACTCGCGATGCCGACGTCGGCTTCCCTCGCCTCGCCCGGGCCGTTCACGACGCACCCCATCACCGCCACCCGCATCGGCACCGTGAAGCGCTCGTTCTCGATCGCCGCGTTCACCCGCTTGGTGAGCTCGAGCACGTTCACCTCGGCGCGGCCGCACGAGGGGCACGCCACGAGGTCGAGCCCGCGCCGTCGCAGGCCGAGCGACTGCAGGATCGTCGTCGCGACCTTGACCTCCTCGACGGGGTCGTCGGTGAGCGAGACGCGGATCGTGTCGCCGATGCCCTCGGCGAGCAGCGTGCCGATGCCGACCGCGCTCTTCACACCGCCCATCGGCATCGGACCGGCTTCGGTGACGCCCAGGTGCAGCGGATAGTCGCAGGCCTCGGCGAGCAGCCGGTAGCTCTCGATCATCACGAGCGGGTTCGAGTGCTTCACCGAGATCTTGATGTCGAAGAAGTCCTCGTCCTCCAGGATGCGTGCCTCGCGCAGGGCGCTCTCGACGAGCGCCTCGGGCGTCGGCGAGCCGTACCGGGCGAGCAGGGCGGGTTCCAGCGATCCGGCGTTGACCCCGATGCGGATGGGCACCCCGCGAGCCTTCGCCTCACGGGCGATCAACCGGACCTTGTCGTCGTAGCGGATGTTGCCGGGGTTGATGCGCAGGCCCTGGATGCCGGCTTCCAGGGCAGCCATGGCGTACTTCCATTGGAAGTGGATATCGGCGACGACCGGGACGGTCGACTTGGCGGCGATCGCGGTGAGCGCCTCGGCGTCTTCCCAGTGCGGCACCGCGACGCGCACGATGTCGACGCCGGTCGCGACGAGCGACGCGATCTGCTGCAGGGTGGCGTTGATGTCGGCGGTCTTCGTCGTGGTCATCGACTGGATCGAGACCGGCGCGTCGCCGCCGATCGCGACACCGCCGAGATCGATCTGCCGGCTCTTCCTGCGCTCGATGTCCACCGTCACCAGTGTCTCAGCTCGCTCGACGGAGGCCTCACGCGCCGAACACGTGGAACGTGATCGTGCGATCCGTGGGCTCGTCCATCTCGAAGAAGATCAGGCGCTGCCACGTGCCGAACCCGGGCTCGCCCGCGATCACCGGGATCGAGTGCGACGTGGCCGACAGCAGCATGGCCTTCACGTGCGCGTGGCCGTTACGCCGCTCGTCGGGGTTCATGTTCTGGGTGCGGACGTCGAAGTCGTCGTGGCGGTAGTAGACGCCTTCGTGCGGCACCAGATCGGTGAGGTGTCGACGGAAGTCGGCCATGGCGCCGTCTTCCCACTCGTTGATGAGGAGCGCGCAGGTCGTGTGGGCGCAGAAGACGATGGCCGCACCGTCAACCACGCCGGAATCCTTGATCGCGCGTCGCAGGTCGTCGGTGAGATCGAGGAAGTCGTATCGCTCGGGCGCGTTGACGGTGATCGTGGACGTCGTGGAGATCACGGACCCCTCCTGGTCGTGGCCGCGGGCGCGACCGAGCCTCGCATCAACGAGACGGGCAGATCGAACGTGAAGACCGCGCCGCGACCGGGCTCGCTCTCGGCGCGGATCACCCCGCCGTGGGCCTCGACCACCGACCGCGCGATCGCCAGGCCGATGCCCGTGCCGCCTCCGTCGTCGCGGGCCCTCGCAGCATCGACACGATAGAAGCGCTCGAACAGGCGAGGCAGGGCCTCCGCAGGGATGCCGACGCCCGTGTCGGCGACGCTCACCGTGACCGATCCGTTGTGCCGGCGCGCCTCGATGCGCACCTCGCCGCCCTCGGGCGTGAACCGCACCGCATTGTCGACGAGGTTGAAGATGACCTGGTGCACGCGTTCGGCATCGGCCTCGATCGTGGGCAGATCGGGGGAGAGCACGGTCACGATGCGCACCTCACGGTCGGCGCACGCGACCTCGATCTCCGAGCGCACGCGATCGACGAGCGGCGCGAGGGCCACCGGCTCCCGCCGTAGCGGCACCTCGCCCGACTCCAGCTTCGACAGGTCGAGGAGCTGTTCGACGAGGCGCCCCAGCCGTTCCGACTGGGTCAGCATCACCTGGAGCGTACGGTCGTTCGGCTGCTCGACACCGTCGAGCAGGTTCTCGAGGTGCGCCCTGATCGCCGCGATGGGCGTCTTCAGCTCGTGCGAGACGTTCGCGACGAGGTCGCGCCTGGAGGCTTCGAGGTTCTCCAGCTCTCGGCTCATGCGGTTGAAGGCCTCGGCGAGCTGGCCGACCTCGTCGCGGGTGCTCGTGTGGATCCGGGTCGAATAGTCACCGGTCTGCATGCGCCGGGACGCCTCGGCCATGTCTCGGAGCGGCTGCGTCATGCCGCGGGCGAGCCACCGCGCCAGCAGCAGCGCGATCACGGCCGCGATGGCACCGGCCAGCAGGAACTGCCACCACACGCTCTGCAGGAATCCCAGGGTCGCCGAGAAGCGGCCGAGGGAGCCGCGGGTCGGCGAGCGGTACAGCACGATCACGCTGCCGCCGACATCGGTGGGCACGGCGGCCCACACCTTGTTGCGGTCGAGCACCCCCCATCGGGGCACGCGGCCGGGCGTGTCGGGCAGCGCCACACCGAAGTCGGGACCCTCGACCGTGACCTCGCCGGTCGCGCTGCGCCGCACGACCATGACGTCGTCGGGCGGGTCGGTGAGCTCACCGCTCGCGATCTGTCGAGCGAGAGCCAGTGCGCGGATCGCCTCGGAGTCTCGCGGGGATTCCCGCAACGCGAAGCCGATCAGACCGTAGGAGATGACGATCGTGATCGCGACGGCGATGACGATCGTCGCCCCGAGCTTGCCGCGGATCGTGGGCAGGCGCCCGAGTGGCCGAGAGCTCACGACCGTTCCTGGAACGCGTACCCGACGCCGTGCACCGTGCGGATGAAGCGGGGCTCGTTGCCGTCCTCGCCGAGCTTGCGCCGGATGCGCGCGACGTGCGAATCGACCACCCGCCCGCCGGCGAAGTCACGATAGCCCCAGACGCGATCCATGAGCTGGTCGCGCGAGAGCACCACGCCCGGATCGCGAGCGAGCGAGAGGAGGATCTCGAACTCCAGCGGCGTGAGGCCGATGTCGTCGCCGTCGACGGTGACGCGGCGGCGACTGGGATCCATCACCAGGCCGCCCTGCTCGATCGGACCGGTGTCCTTGCGGTCCCCCATGCGCTCGATGCGTCGAAGGATCGCCTTCACCCGGGCCGTCAGCTCCCGCAGGCTGAACGGCTTCGTGAGGTAGTCGTCGGCTCCCACCGCGAACCCGCTCACCTTGTCCGCTTCCTCGGTCTTGGCCGTGAGCATCAGCACGGGGGTCCAGGTGTCACGCTGGATCTGCTTGCATACCTCCAGGCCGTCCATGCCGGGACGCATCAGGTCGAGCACGACGAGGTCCGGGTGCTCGCCCGCGTGTTGCTCGATCGCATCGGGACCGTCGAGCGCCACGAGCACCCGGTACCCCTCGGATTCGAGCCGGGCGCGGATCGCCTCGGCGATGGCTTCCTCGTCGTCGACGACGAGCACGGTCTGCTGACTCACGCCGGCCATCGTAGCCCTGAGGTGTGTCGGGAAGGCTCGACGCGGTATTGAGAAATCGTGGTGCCCGTTCGCGCGCAAGGCATCGCGAACGCGAAGCTCGTCAGGGAAGCACGATGGGCTTGGTCACGTCGAGCACGATCGTCGCACCGACGAACAGCACGAAGAACGTCATCACGGCCGCCGAGACCGGGATGAGGGTACGCATGTCGACGGCCTTGCCGCGTACCTTCTCGATCAGCAGGGTGGCGAGGTGGCCCCCGTCGAACGGGGGCAACGGCACGAGGTTGATCAGGCCCACGAACACCGTGACGAAGCCGAAGAGCTGCAGCAGGACCTCGACCGCCCCCGACTCGCCGCTGATCACCCCCACCTGCTGGCTGATGCCGACGACGCTGGTCGCGTCGTCGGGCCGGCGCTCATCGTCGCTGAAGAGCAGGCCGAACACCCTGCCGATGCCGCTCGGTCCGAAGACACGGGCAACCTGGTGCCGCGTCTCCTCGACGGAGAGGGCCACGTAGCGGACCCCCCCGGCGAGCGCCGGACCGATCCCGAGCGGTTCGGGGTCGGGAGGAGCGACGATCACGCCCATGCGCCCGCGGGTCTCCCCCTCCACCTCGGCGAGCTCCGGCACCACCGACAGGGAGACCCGCCGGCCGTCCCGTTCCACCACGACGGCCAGCGGCTCGCCCGGGCGTTGCCTCACCTGCGTGGTGACGATCTCTCCGAGCTGTTCGCTCGTGGGCTGCGCAACCTCACCGAGCCGAACGATGCGGTCCCCCGCCATCAGGCCGGCCGCGGCCGCAGGGCTCTCGTCCCCGTTCATCGTGAGCTCCACCGCGTCGATCACGATCGGCGTGAGCGGCGCGGTGCGGGGGTCGCCGAACACCGCCAGCCAGACCGCGAAGATCACGGCCGCGACCACGAAGTGGGTCGCCGGCCCCGCGGCGATCGTGATCGCCCGCTGCCAGATGGGTTTGGCGCCGTAGAGTCGCGGCGCGTCCTCGGGGGGATTCTCCTCGTAGGGGTTCATGCCGGCGATCTTCACGTACCCGCCGATGAAGATCGGCTTCACGCCGTACTCGAGCTCGCCCCTGCGCCGTGACCAGATCTTCCGCGGACCGAAACCCACGAAGTACTCCGTGACCTTCATGCCGAAGATGCGCGCGCTGACGAAATGCCCGAGCTCGTGGATCGCGATGATCACGGTGAGGAAGGGCAGGAAGATGAGGAAGCCGATGAGCAGATCCATGGGGGAGAAGGGCTACCGCTCCTCGACGATCTCGGCCGCGCGTTGACGTGCCCATGCATCGGCTCGCTCGATGCTGACGATGGAGACCACCGAGGCAGGTTCGTGTTCGTCCACGAGGGCCTGCACGAGCTCCACGATCCGGGTGAGGGGGATCTTGCCCTCGAGGAACGCCATGACCGCCACTTCGTTGGCGGCGTTCATCACGGCGGGGAAGGTCGAGCCGAGGCCGCCCACCCGGTAGGCGAGGTCGACCGCGGGGAACGCTTCGCGGTCGACCGGCTCGAACGTGAGCGGGCGCTCGGTGAGCGGGACGGGCTCCACTCCACTCGGCAGCCGATCGGGCCAGCCGAGGGCGAGCTGGATCGGCAGTCGCATGTCGGGTGTGGCCATCTCGGCCCGCAGGCTGCCGTCGCGGAACTCGGCCATCGCGTGCACGACACCCTCGGGATGGATCAACACGTGGATCGACGAGTACTCGAGGTCGAACAGGTAGTGGGCCTCGATCACCTCGAGGCCCTTGTTCATCAGCGTCGCCGAATCGATCGTGATCTTCGGGCCCATCGACCATACGGGGTGCTGCAGGGCTTCCTTGACGCTCGCCCGCGAGAGCTCGTTGCGGGTCCAACCCCGGAACGGGCCCCCCGAGCCGGTCAGCACCACGCGCTTCACGTCCTCGCGCCGCTCACCCCGCATCGCCATGGCGAGCGCGGCATGCTCGGAGTCGACCGGAAGCAGGCGCTCGGGTTCGCCCTTGATGAGGTCGGTCACGAGCTCGCCGCCGACGACGAGGCTCTCCTTGTTCGCGAGCGCCAAGGTCTTGCCCGACTGCAGCACAGCGAGGGTCGGGGCCAGGCCTGCCGAGCCCACGAGGGCATTGAGCACCATGTCGGCTTCGGTCTCACCAGCGAGCCGTTCGGCGGCGTCGGGACCCGCGATGATGTCGATGCCCGGCATGGGGCCGAGCTTGCGCCGTACGTCGTCGGCCGCCGTCTCGTCGGCGATCGCGACGAACGGCGGAAGGAACTCACGGATTTGGCCGGCCAACAGCTCGAGGTTCGCACCCCCGGCCGATAAGCCGACGGCCCTGAACCGCTCGGGCTGGCGTCGCACGACGTCGAGCGCCTGCGTTCCCACCGATCCTGTGGATCCGAGGATCGCCACCGATCTCATGACTTCAAGCCTACCCCGAGGCCGCCGGAACGCTCGCAACGACCCGCAGCCGAGCCGAGCGAGCTCAGACGATGATGATGCGATACAGGAAGAACGCAGCGGGTGCCACGAACAGCACCGAGTCGATGCGGTCGAGCACCCCGCCGTGGCCCGGCAGGATGCTCCCCATGTCCTTGATGCCCATGTCGCGCTTGACGAGCGACTCGGCCAGGTCGCCGAAGGTAGCCGCGGCTGCGACCACGATGCCGAGCAGCAGCGCCTCGAGGCGCAGCTGCTCGAAGGGCTCGACGAACGACGTCACGAGC
>DASVGA010000207.1:0-5859 GCA_036379795.1 Actinomycetota bacterium
CGCATCACCCCGAGCAGAAGGGGTTCACCATCTGGTTCACCGGCCTGTCGGGAGCCGGCAAGTCGACGATCGCCGAGATGCTCTACCACGAGCTCCGGGCGCGCGGCCTCAAGACCGAGATCCTCGACGGCGACGAGGTGCGCAAGAACCTGTCGAAGGGCTTGGGGTTCTCGAAGGAAGACCGCGACACGAACATCATGCGCATCGGGTTCGTGGCGAACCTGCTGACCCGCAACGGCGTCGCGACGATCTGTTGCCCGATCAGCCCCTATAAGGAGACACGCGACGCCTGCCGCGACATGATCGGCGAGTTCGTCGAGGTCTACGTGCATGCGACGGTCGACGAGATCGCGGCGAACCGCGACCCGAAGGGCCTGTACAAGAAGGCGCTCGCGGGCGAGATCACGGGGTTCACGGGCGTGGACGACCCCTACGAGGTTCCCGAGCACCCGGAGATCACGGTCGACACGCTCACCCAGGATCCCGAAGAGTCGCTCCAGCACGTCCTCACCCGGCTGAAGGAGCTCGGGCGCATCGACGACGACGGCGTGCTCGTGACCGGTGACCGCGCGCATTCGGGCATGACCGACCTGCGGGTGACCGACGCCGGCACCGTCGTCAAGGAGCACTGACACGTTCGACGCGATCGTCTGCGGCGGGGGCACCGCGGGCTGCGTGCTCGCCGGGCGCCTCGTCGAAGCCGGTCGCCGGGTGCTGGTGATCGAGGCCGGCCCCGATCACGGTTCGTACGGCGAAGGTCGTTGGCCGGCCGATCTGATCGACGCGCGGACCCTTCCCTTCTCCCACGACTGGGGCTACACGTCCGGTGACGAGCTGCCTGGTCGCTCGCTCGCCTACGAGCGTGCTCGGGTGATCGGCGGATGCTCGGCCCACAACGGATGCACCGTCTCCTGGGGGCATCGTGCCGACTACGACGGCTGGGCCGCGCTCGGACTCGACGGCTGGTCGGCCGAGGACCTAGTGCCGCTCTTCCGCGAGGCGTCGTCGAGACTGCGCGTGCGGCGGTTCACCGACGACGAGATCGCACCGTTCCACGGCGCGTTCATCGAAGCCGGGGCCGCCATGGATCTGCCGGAGATCGACGACCTCGAGTCGCTCGACGGGCTGCCGGGCGTCTGCGCCGAGCCGTCGAACAGCCCTGGTGGCATCCGGTGGAACGCCGCGTTCGCCTACCTCGATCCGGTTCGCACCAGGGCCGAGCTCACGATCGGCGCCGACACGATCGTCGACCGGGTGCTCGTCGAAGGGGGCCGCGCCGTGGGGGTGCGGGCGATCGGTCCCGACGGTGCATTCGAGGCCAGAGCCGACTTGGTCGTCGCCGCCGGCGGCACCTACGGGTCGCCGGCGATGCTGCTGCGGAGCGGCATCGGCCCCGCCGACGAGCTCGCTCGGCTCGGCGTCGAGGTGACCGCCGACGTTCCGGTCGGGCGGAACCTGCACGATCAACCGAGCTTCGAACTGATCTTCGCGCCGAGCGACGAGCTCCTCACGCGCACCCGCGCGTTCGAGGCCACCGGCCGCACGGTGCCCGACGAGCAGGGGTTCGCGAAGGGAGAGAGCGGGCGCGCGCAGGCCGGGGGGGAGCCCTTCGATCTGCACGTCTTCCCCGAGATCGCGCTCGACGGCCGGCTCGGGGTCTTCGTGGCGGTGCTCACGCCGCGGAGCCGCGGCGCGCTGACGATCACCGGACTCGACCCCGAGGCCGCGCCGCGCATCGACCACGCCCTGCTGAGCGACGCCGAGGGCCACGACATCGAAGCGCTGCTCGACGGCATCGAGCTGGCGCGCACGTTCGCCTCGACCGAGCCGTTCGCCTCGATGCTCGACCGTGAGCTGGAACCGGGCGCCGCCGCTCCCGCCCGTCGCGACCTGCGCGCAGCGGTGCGCCACGGCGTGATCCACTACTGGCACCCGGTCGGCACGTGCGCGATGGGCGCCGTGACCGACCCCTCCGGGCACGTGCTCGGCGTCGAGGGTCTCGTCGTTGCCGACGCTTCGATCATGCCGGTCGTGCCCCGAGCGACGACGAACGTGCCTACGGTGGTCGTCGCCGAGCGGATCGCCCGGGACCTGATCGGTTCCTCGGCGGGCCTCGTCGGGGCGCCGTAGACCGTCTGTTACCCTGCTGCCATGTAGGGAGTGACGCCCATCGGGGAACCGGTGGGCGTTCTGCGTTCGGGGCCGAGACAGGGGTGGGCATGGAGTTCGAGATCGGCATCGGCAAGACCGCCAGGCGGGCCTACGGGCTCGACGAGGTCGCGATCGTGCCCTCGCGGCGAACGCGAGACCCCGAGGACGTGAGCATCGAGTGGGGGATCGACGCCTACACGTTCTCGCTGCCGATGATGGCGAGCGCCATGGACGCCGGGGTCTCGCCGGCCACGGCCGTCGCGATCGGCAAGCTCGGTGGCCTCGCATGCCTGAACCTCGAAGGCCTGTGGACCCGGTACGAAGACCCCGACCCGATCTACGAGGAGATCGCCTCGCTGCCCGACGAGAAGGCGACCCGACGGATGCAGGAGCTCTACGCCGAGCCGATCAAGGAAGACCTGATCGGCCGCCGCATCGAGGAGATCAAGGCCGGGGGCGTCACGACGAGCGCATCGATCACACCGCAGCGTGTGGAGCGGTACGCGAAGCTCGTGCTCGACGCGGGCCTCGACATCCTCGTGATCCAGGGCACTGTCGTCTCCGGCGAGCACGTCTCGAGCCAGCAGGAGCCGCTGAACCTCAAGGAGTTCATCCCCGCCTTCGACATCCCGGTGATCGTGGGGGGATGCGCCTCCTATGCCACCGCGCTGCACCTGATGCGCACCGGTGCGGTCGGCGTGCTGGTCGGCGTCGGACCCGGCAACGCCTGCACCACCAGGGGCGTGCTGGGGGTGGGCGTGCCGCAGGCGACCGCGATCGCCGACGCGGCGGCTGCGCGTCGAGAGCACCAGCACGAGACCGGACGCTACTGCCACGTGATCGCCGACGGGGGCATGCGCACGGGTGGCGACATCGCGAAGGCGATCGCATGCGGCGCCGACGCCGTGATGATCGGTTCGCCGCTGACGAGGGCCTACGAGGCGCCGGGCCGGGGGTACCACTGGGGCATGGCGACGTTCCACCCGAGCCTGCCGCGCGGCGCTCGGGTCAAGACCCAGCAGGTCGCATCGATCGAGGAGATCCTCACCGGACCCGCCCACGAGAACGACGGCACGTTCAACCTGTTCGGCGCGCTCGCGACGTCGATGGCCACGACCGGCTACGAGACGATCAAGGAGTTCCAGAAGGCCGAGCTCGTGATCGCGCCGTCGATCAAGACCGAGGGCAAGCTCTACCAGACGCAACAGCGGGTCGGGATGGGCCATTGAACGAGCTCGCTCCCTGGGACACGTGGGAGTGGGACGTACCGCCAGGCACGACCGCCGAGACCCTCGCCGAACAGGCTGAGCGCGAGACCACAGTGATGCTCGCGGCAGCACGCTCGCTGCCGCTCGACGTGCTCGAGCGACCCGGTGCGTTCGACAAGTGGTCAGGGCGTGACGTGGTCGCGCACTGCGTCGCGTGGGCCGAGATCTGTTGCCGCATCCTTGGACAGCTCGCTGACGGCTCGATCGACCTCCACGAGTATCGCGAGTTGCCGGTCGGCGACGAGACCGGCGACGCATTGAACGAGCGGCAGGTCGAGGAGCTGCGTTCCGTCCCGATCGCGGAGCTCTTCGCCCGGCTCGATGACGCTGGACGTGGCGTTGCCGGAGCCCTCCGAGGTTCCGACGTCGATCCTCCGGCCGAGCTCGTGCTGCTCACGGTGGGAGATCATCTGGCCGAGCACGCGAAGGACCTCCGGGGTCTGCTCGATGATTGAGCGGGGTAACGTCGAACCTCGGCCTGTGCTCGTTGTCGACCTGGGTGCGCAGTACGCGCAGCTGATCGCGCGGCGGGTTCGTGAAGCCCACGTTTACTCCGAGATCGTGGCCCACGACGCGACGGCTGACGAGCTGCGCGCTCGGAGACCGGCAGGCATCATCCTGAGCGGTGGCCCAGCGTCGGTCTACACAGCGGGGGCCCCTCGGGTCGCTCCGGCGCTGTTCGAGCTCGGCGTACCGGTTCTCGGAATCTGCTACGGGCACCAGCTCATGGCGAAAGCGCTGGGTGGTGAGGTGGCAGCGACCGGGCAGCGTGAGTACGGTGCGACGGAGCTCGTCGTCGACGAGCGTGGAGGCGGCGTGCTTCTGCAGGACCTGCCGGCACGCGACACCGTCTGGATGAGCCACGGCGATGCGGTGACGCGAGAGCCTGACGGCTTCCGGGTTACGGCGGCGACCGACCGGATCCCGATCGCCGCGATGGAGGACCCGGCCCGCGGGCTCTACGCCGTGCAGTTCCATCCGGAGGTCACGCACACCTCGCACGGCCAAGACGTGATGAAGCGCTTCCTCTACGACGGGTGCGACCTGCTTCCCGACTGGACCCCGACGAACATCATCGACGACCAGGTCGCGCGGATCCGTGCGCAGGTCGGTGACGCGCACGTGCTCTGCGCGCTGAGCGGGGGCGTCGATTCCGCGGTGGCGGCGCTGCTCGTGCACCGGGCGATCGGCGACCAGCTCACCTGCGTCTTCGTCGACCACGGGCTGAATCGCGAGGGCGAGCCTGATCAGGTCGAAGAAGCGTTCGCGCGCCATTTCCAGGTGCCACTGGTGCACGTGAAGGCGGCCGACCGCTTCCTCGCTCGGCTGGCCGGCGTGACCGAGCCGGAGGTCAAGCGTAAGGCGATCGGCGAAGAGTTCATCCGTGTCTTCGAGGAAGTCGCGCTCGAGCACGCCGACGCGGCGTACCTGGTGCAGGGCACGCTCTACCCCGACGTGATCGAGTCGGGGTCGAAGACCGCCGCGAACATCAAGAGCCATCACAACGTGGGGGGTCTGCCCGACGACATGACCTTCGAGCTCGTCGAGCCGCTGCGTGATCTGTTCAAGGACGAGGTGCGAGCGGTCGGCGCAGAGCTCGGACTGCCCGAGGAGATCGTGCAGCGCCAGCCGTTCCCCGGACCGGGGCTCGCGGTGCGCATCGTGGGTGAGGTGACCACCGAGAACCTCGCGAAGGTGCGCATGGCCGACGCCGTGGTGCGCGAGGAGATCAAGCGAGCCGGGCTCGACCGCTCGACGTGGCAGGCGTTCTGCGTGCTGCTGGCCGACGTCTCGTCGGTGGGCGTGATGGGCGACGGCCGCACCTACGAGAACCCGGTGATCGTGCGGGCCGTCACGAGCGAGGACGCGATGACCGCCGACTGGGCGCGGCTTCCCGACGACGTGCTCGATCGCATCTCGTCGCGGATCGTGCGTGAGGTTCCCGGCGTGAACCGGGTCGCCTACGACATCACGTCGAAGCCCCCCGGCACGATCGAGTGGGAGTGAGCTGAGAGCAGACCGAACTCTGTCGGTGGTATCCCCTACCGTGGCAGCGTGCCGGTCGATCGCAGCCGAACCCACTCGGGCGACACCGATAGTGGTGTCGGTACCGCACAGAGATCCGGTGCTCGCCGCCCGCGGACTGCCTGACTTCACGGCTCTGCTCGAAGCAGAGGCTGCCGCGGCGGAGGGCTGCTCAGGAATCCGGGTCCGACCGTCGCTCACCTCTCGGAGTTGGCGAGATCATCCTCTCGGCTCGCGAGCTGACCGGCATAGTCACAGCGCGCCATGGCGTCGAAAGCCGGCACATCACAGGCTGCCGTGACCGCCATGGAAACAGGGAACCGTGTGCCGACGATCCGAACGGCCATGCGACTCGCGGAGGTGGCCGGTTCGAGCTGGTCATCGGGCTCCGGAAGCCGGGTGCAAGGGGGCCGGT
>DASVGA010000208.1:0-2298 GCA_036379795.1 Actinomycetota bacterium
TTCTGCAGGGACCAGGCCGACCCCTCGTCCTTCCTGTCGCCAACACCGCTCCAACTGTCCGAGATGCCGGAGATCCTTCGGGGAACGGCCTTCCTGACGATCCTGATCGGACTCGTGATCGGCGCCTCGGCCGTCGGCGCCTCGTGGCAGACGGGCACCATGACCACCATCCTCAGCTGGGAACCGCGCCGAGCACGCGTGCTCCTCGTGCGCGTGAGCATCGTGGCTCTGGGCGTGATCGCGCTCGTCGTGATCCTGCTCGGCATCTTCATCGCGTTGTTCTGGGCGGCGACGAGTCTGCGCGGGCTCACGACGACTCCACCGGGGTGGTCACGGGAGCTCGTAGGCGTCGTCGTGAGGGTCGCATCGCTTGCCGGTGCCGCCTCGATCATCGGCGGCGCCATCGCGATGCTCGGTCGCAACACGGCGGCGGCGCTCGGTGCGGTGTTCGTCTACTTGGCGGTGCTCGAAGGCATCGTGAGAGGCCTGCGTCCGGCGCTCGGGCGGTTCATGCTGGGCGACAACATCGCCGCGGTCGTGATCGGCCATGACGTACAGACCGTGGGTGGGCCGGACGGGCTCTCCACGATGACCATCACACCCCTCCGCGCCACCGTCGTGGTCGCGGTCTACGCGCTCGGGTTGCTGGCGCTGGCGACGGCTTCGTTCCGCGCCCGCGACGTGCAGTGAGGCGAGCCCCAGGCTGATGCCCCGCAACCCCGTCGTATAGTGAGCCTTCCGCGGCTCGGCGACGGCCACGGGCCCCGATCGACAGCTTCCGCGAGGTGGCCATGACCCTGTCCGACGACACCCTCACCTTGATCGCGCTCGTCGCGATCGGGCTCTCGGTGCTCGCGATCGTGTTCTCGATCGCGGGCTCGGGCAAGCGGCGTCCCAGATCGCCGGGCGGCCCCGTGCAGATGAGCGATGCGCTGCGAGGGGTGCTGACCGACCAGGCGCAGCGCATCGAGCGGCTCGAGCAGGCCGCGCGCTCCCTGAACGCGACCGACCGCAAGCAGCAGGCGCTGATCGACGGCAGCGTGCGCCATGTGGCCCTGCTGCGC
This sequence comes from Actinomycetota bacterium, assembly GCA_036379795.1. Classification (GTDB taxonomy): domain Bacteria; phylum Actinomycetota; class UBA4738; order UBA4738; family HRBIN12; genus JAOUEA01. The sequence goes on from DASVGA010000208.1 coordinate 1,065, forward strand.
TTCGACGCGTTCGAAGACGTGGGCGGCCGGTTGTCGTTCTCGTGCGCGATGCTCGACGACCAGGGCACCGGCGTCGTGATCACATCGATCAACGGCCGCCAGGAGACCCGCGTCTACGCCAAGCCGGTTACCCGGCGCACGAGCTCCTACAACCTCTCGACCGAGGAAGACGAAGCGATCCGTCAGGCGATGGCTCCGGCAGCCGAGCCGGTGGACGCGCGATGATCTTCCGCCGCGACGACGAGGCGGCAGACCCGGTGGCCGCGACGGCTCCGGCCGGCCGCGACCCCGGCGCCAACAGGCGGGAACGAGACCGAGGAGGGGCCATGGCTGAGGACAACGCAGAGGTCACGATCGTCGGCGCCGGTGCGCGCCTCGAGGGCAACGTGGTCTCCGCAGGCAACCTGCGCATCGACGGCCAGATCAAGGGCCAGATCAACGCCGACGGCGACGTGACGCTCTCGCCGCAGAGCCAGGTCGAGGCCGACATCAGGGCCCAGAACGTGAGCGTGGCGGGCCGTTTCAAGGGCAACGTCATCGTCAAGTCCAAGGCGCACCTCGCGCGCGGCGGTCGCATCGACGGCAACATCACGTCGAAGACCCTCGTGATCGAGGAAGGCGGCATCTTCCACGGGCAGAGCATCATGGACGGCGGTGCCTCCCAAGCAGGCCAAGGCCAAGGTCAAGGGCAGGCTCCGGCCAAGGGCGCCGAGCAACCGCCGAAGCAGTAGGAGCGCCGGGATGCTCGACATCAGGGCCGTCAGAGAGGATCCGGAGCGGTTCCGAGCGGCGCTCGCCCGGCGCGACCTCGGTGGCGCAGTCGACGAGCTGCTCGCCGCGGACGAACGCCGGCGAGCGTTGACCGCGAAGGTCGACGAACTGCGGGCCGAGCAGAACAGGGCCTCGAAGGCGATCGGACGAGCCGAGGGCGACGAGAAGCAGCAGCTCATCGCCGAGGTTGCCCGCGTCTCAGCTGAGCTCAAGCAGGTCGAGCCCGAGCTCGCCGAAGCCGACGAGGCGTTGACGGCGCTGCTCGCCGCGACCCCGAACCTTCCTCACGAGAGCGCGCCCGACGGTTCCACCGACGACGATGCGGTCGAGGTGCGCCGGCATCTCGAGCCACCGAGCTTCGACTTCGAGCCACGCGACCACGTCGAGCTCGGCGCCATGCTCGGTGTGCTCGACGTGGATCGGGGGGCCCGCACGAGCGGATCACGGTTCGTCTACCTGCTCG
>DASVGA010000209.1:0-2221 GCA_036379795.1 Actinomycetota bacterium
GCTGTTGGGCTTCCATGGCGTGCGCGTCTTCCTGCAGGGTCATGCCGTACATCGACATCCACTCGTCGATCTCGGGTTGCGTGAGGCCGGGGGCTGCGTACATCTCGTAGATGTTCGTGAACCGGTCGGGCGCGGTCGGCACCACTACGTGCGTGAAGGCCACGTAGTCGTCCTGCGCCACGAACGAGAGTGGCCAGAGGTACGCGAACCGGAATCCGCGATCCCCCTCACGCGGTTCGTGGTGGAAGCGCGACGACGCCACGTTGTAGTCGGTGAACTGGCAGAGCATCGGGCCCTGGTTCACGTACTCGTACTCCTCGACGCCGACCTCGAACGCGTTGCCGAAGCTTCCCGAGTGGATCGTCGGACAGTGGTAGCACTCGCAGGCGTTCTCCACGCCGACCTTCCAGTTCGCCCCGACCTCGTACGTCGAGGTCTCGTGATAGGTGAAGCTGGAGAAGTCGAGCCCGCGTTCGGTGAGCGTGTCGAGCGCCGGGAACGTCTCGCGCAGCGGCGCGGCGCTGCGATCGGGGTTCACGAAGACGAAGCCGTTCCAGGTGTCGACCGCGACCGGCTCGAGCGAGAACTCCCCCATGTCGAACCGCTCCTCGAGCTCGCAGCCGGGCGCCTTGCGCAGCCGGCCGTCGAGCTCGTAGGTCCAAGCGTGGTAGGCGCACTGCAGCATCTTCTTGGTGGCCTCGCCCTCGGCAACCGGATACGCGCGGTGGCGGCAGACGTTCACGAAGCCGTGCAGCTCGCCGTCAAGGTCGCGCGTGAGCACGATCGGGATGTGCCCAGCGCGCGTGGCCACGACCGCACCAGGCTGAGACAGCTTGTGCAGGGGCGCCGCGAAGATCCACGACCGCGGCACGATCTCGTCGAGCTCCACGTCGAAGATGCGCCGGTCCCAGTACCAGCGAGCCGGGAACGTCAGGTTGCGCGCGAGCCCGTCTTCCACCTGTGAAGGATCGATGCCCAGCTCGTGAGCACGGTCGGGCCGCGTCGAGATCGCCATGATGGGACCACGCTACCGCAGGAACGCGGCTCTCGGGAACCCGATCACGCCACGGCGGCGGCCAGCGAGTCGAGCACGCGGGACTCATCGGTCGTCGCGACGGCGAAGGTCACCTGCCCGCCGGCCACGGGTCCGACCGTCACGCGTTGGCCGCCGGCCTCGAACCACTCCCTCACCGCTCGGGCGAACGCGTCCGCGTCGGTGCGGGTGTCCCACGCCGTCGTGACGACGACCACGGCTTCGGTGCCGTCGGTGAAGGCGCGGTAGATGCCGCCGTCCCAGCCGGCCGCGGCGGCATCGGCGACCGAGGGCTCGAGCCGCAGCTCGAGCATCGAGGCGATCCAGGATTCGCCGACCTGCATCACGTCGAGGTCGCCCCAGCCCGGCCCGAGCACCTCGGAGATGTCGGCGACCGCGACCGTCGTCGGACGGTCCGACGGGTACCGCTCGGGGTGCATGATCTGCTCGGTCGAGGCGGGGAACGTGCGGAGCGCCTCGTCGACCTCGCCGATACCACCGCGGGACTCGAGCGCGGTGACGAACGCCTGGCCGGCCGTGTACGGCCACAGCAGCTGGTCGGCGATGAACGGGGGCACGCCGTCGGGAACGCCTCCGCTGCCGCCGAGGTCGCCGAAGTCGCCGTCGACCGGAGGGAACTCGAACAGCACCCGCACCGCGAAGAACTGGGCACTGCCCTCGACGGCGCCGAGCGCCGCCTGGAAGGCCTCGTCGCGGCACCGTGCGGTGATGGCGTCGATGCGTTCGAGGTCGAAGTGCTGGTCGTCGATCGCGTGCGTGAGCTCGTGCGCGAGGGTGACCCGCTCGACGACATCGAGGTCACCGTCGGCCCGGTACACGAGCTCACCGTCGAGCGGGTTGTAGAAGCCCACGACCTGGCCCGTCTGGAACGCGAGCAGCGCATCACGGATCGTCACGTCTCGCGGGATCACGCCGAGCGTCTGCCACGCCACCGTGCGACGGTCGTAGAACGCTCTCGGATAGGTCTCGTCGAAGGCGCTCTCGAGCTTGCCGGCGATCTCCTCGGCACTCACCGGCTGCACCGCGACCGGGTGCAGGAAGTCGAGCTCACGCACCTGCTCGACCTGCGCCTCGACCTCTCGCACGTCTGCGGGCGCCTCGGCCCCCTCACCGTCGCCGCTCGTGGAGACCGGGGTCGGCGAGACGCAGAGCGCGCGCATCGCTCCG